>PWQG01000099.1 GCA_003556835.1 Gammaproteobacteria bacterium | reverse complement strand
GAGGATCGCCCGGGCCTGGTGGAAACCCTGGCGCAGACCGTGGCCGACCATCAGGGCAACTGGCTGGAAAGCAATATGTCGCATCTGGCCGGCAAGTTCGCCGGGATTTTGCGTGTGAGTGTGGCCGCCGAACGCAGCGACGCCCTGATCAGTGATCTGGAGCGCCTTTCGGGTGATCTGCGCCTGCTGATCGAGAAGGTCGAGGCTGGCGAGGAGGATATCGCGCAGCCCCTGTTGCGCCTGAGCCTGGTAGGCAATGACCGCCCGGGCATCATCCGGGAAGTATCCCGGGCCCTGGCCGCCCAGCAGGTCAATGTCGAGAACCTGGAGACCGAGTGCAGCAGCGCGCCGATGTCGGGAGAGACCCTGTTTCACGCCCGGGCCACCCTGCGCGCGCCGGCCGGGCTTTCGCTGGACGAGTTGCAGCAGGGGCTGGAGCAGATCGCCGATGACCTGATTGTGGACATTGCCCTGAACAGTGACTGACTGCCGCTGCCCTCAACGCAGGCTGAGGATGCGCCAGTCACGCTCCCCGGCGATGCGGCGCAGCGTGTCATCGGGATCCACGGCCACGGCCTCGCCGGCCTGTTCCAGCAAGGGCAGGTCATTGAAGGAATCGCTGTAGAAAACACTGTTTTCCATGTCCAGTGGCCGCTCCGGGTTGTCGGCATTGTAGCGCTCCAGCCATTGCTGCAAGCGGGTCACCTTGCCTTCACGAAAACAGGGCACACCCGCCATCTTGCCGGTATACACCCCGTCCACGGTCTCCAGCTCTGTGGCCAGCAGTTCATCCACGCCCAGCAGACGCGCAATGGGTCCGGTGATGAAGCGGTTGGTGGCAGTGATGATCAGCAGGAAGTCACCCGCCTTGCGATGCTGCTCCAACAGTGCCTCGGAGGCCGGCAGCAGCATCGGCTGGATGCTGTGAGCCATGAATTCCTCATGCATTGTCTGGAGCCGCTGCGGGCTGAGCCCGGCAATCGGGGTCGCTGCGAACGCCACATATTCCTCGATTTTCAGCGTGCCGGCCTGATACTGGGCGTAGAACGCATCATTCTGGGCCTGATGCTGTTCGGCATCCACCAGGCCGGCACTGATCAGATAGTCGCCCCAGGCGTGGTCGCTGTCGCCGCCGAGCAGGGTGTTGTCGAGGTCAAAAATGGCCAATCGCATGGGAATCCTCTGTATTTGCTGGTGAAGTGTCCGGAGTCGCGCGCATTATAACGACTTTGCAAGAGGATTCGACGATTCATCAGTGAGGCATATGATGTAGAATCAGGATATTACCGCAGGGGACAATGAATGATAGATGCGAAAGGGTTCAGGCCGAACGTCGGGATTGTGATCTGCAATCGCCGCGGCCAGGTGTTATGGGCCAAACGTATCGGGCAGGATGCCTGGCAGTTTCCCCAGGGGGGCATTCGCTCCGGAGAGCGCCTGCACAAGGCCATGTACCGGGAGTTGCGAGAGGAAGTGGGGCTGGGCCCCGAGGACGTGAAGATTCTCGGCAGCACACGCAACTGGTTGTATTATGAGCTGCCCAAGAACTTCATCCGCCAGAAGTCACACCCGGTCTGCATCGGCCAGAAGCAGAAATGGTTCCTGCTGGCCCTGCGGGGCGAGGAGAGCCGGATCGCCCTGAGCAGCCAGGACCACAAGCCCGAATTCGATGACTGGCGCTGGGTCAGTTACTGGTATCCACTGGGGCAGGTCATCGATTTCAAGCGTGAGGTGTACCGGCGGGCCCTGCTGGAACTGGTCAAGCCGCTCAACCGCTACGTCAACTCCCATCAGGCCTGAGCCGCGTCGGGACAAAGGAATGGAATATTCATGATGCTGGAGAGATTGCGTGAAATCGTCCAGGAAGTGAACTCTGCCAAGGATCTGCAGAGGGCGCTGGACGTGATTGTTTCACGAGTGCGCGAGGCCATGAATACCCAGGTCTGTTCCGTATACCTGATGGACGCGGACATCAACAGCCATGTGCTGATGGCCTCGGAAGGCCTGAAAAAGGAATCCGTGGGACATGTCAGCCTGCAGCCCGGCGAAGGCCTGGTGGGCCTGGTGGCGTCAAATGCCGAACCACTGAACCTGGAGGACGCCCAGGCCCACCCCAGTTTCCACTACCTGGCCGAGACCGGCGAGGAAGCCTACAGTTCCTTTCTTGGTGTGCCCATCATCCACCACCGGCAGGTGCTTGGTGTGCTGGTGGTCCAGCACCGGGAAAAACGCTCCTTTGATGCCGGCGAGGAAGCCTTCCTCATCACGCTGTCGGCGCAGCTGGCCGGGGTCATCGCCGCTGCCGAGGCCACTGGCGCGATACAGGGCCTGAGTCCTTCGGGGCAGCGGCGTTCCGACACCAGTTTCCCGGGCATTTCCGGGGCCTCCGGCGTCGCCATCGGGCAGGTGGTCGTGGTGTTCCCGCGGGCCGACCTGAGCCTGGTGCCCAGCCGCGAAGCCGAAGACGTGGACCAGGAAGTCCGGGTGTTTCGCGAAGCCCTGGGTGCCGTGCGCCAGGACATCCACACGATGATGGAGTCGGTGGAGCATGAGCTGCGGCCCGAGGAGCGCGAACTTTTCGACGTCTATCTGCGCATGCTCGATGACAATGCCTGGGGAAAGGAGGTGATCAACCTGATCCGCCAGGGGGAGTGGGCCCAGGGCGCCCTCGCCGAGGTGGGGCAGGAACATGTGCGCACCT
>PWQG01000303.1 GCA_003556835.1 Gammaproteobacteria bacterium | reverse complement strand
GTGTGATCCGGGCCCGATGGGGGCTGTTGGGTGCGAATACCCCATGAAAGCGTGTCAAGTTCAGGCGCGGCGGCGGAACGAGAGCCGCCAGCCGAGCGATGAAATCCAGCGGTTCGAAGATTACATGCGTCGTTCCATCGCGGTAGCAACCGAACTCAACCCATCCTACAGTCCAGCCCATCACTGGCTGAGCTTATCCTACACCGCGCTGGGTCAGTACGACCAGGCCGTCGAAACCATGCGCAAGGGCCTGGAGGTGGATCCGGAATACGTTACCGGCAAGCGCGTGATGTTGGGGCTGTTGCGTATTTCCGGCAGACACGAAGAAGCTGATGGACTGGCGCGCGAACTGGAACGCGACCATCGAAACAATGCCCTGGTCATTTCCAGCCTGACCAACGATGCTTTGGAACGTGGCGATTTGATACGGGCTGTGCGGCTGGCTGCGCAAGCGGTTGAACTGCAGCCAAGGGCCGCGCATTTGCGAAACACCCTGGCCAATCTGCTCCTGGTATTGAACGATGTGGAGCGTGCTGATCGCCAGGCCGAGATTGCCAGGCAACATTCGCCCAGGGCAAGTTCAGTCAGGCTATGGCCTGCCCAGCGTGCGCTCATGGTGCAGGATGACAACGCGCTTGAGCGGGCGATTGATGAGTTTCTTGAGGAAACACCCCAGTCGCGGGAGCGGGATGCCCAGACATGCAGTCTGCTCATGGCCGGCAGACTGTTCGAGCGGGCCATGAACCATTGCCGGAATGCCATGGACAAGCTGGGGTGGGAGCGCGGAAAAGCCTTGCCGCCGGAAAGCCTGGACGTAGTGCCGGCGCTGATTGTGGTTGCCGGAAAGACCGGTGACGACGAGCTTGCCAGGGAGTTGACGGCATTGCTCGAAGACGAGGTCCAGCGCCTGAAGGCAACCGGGCTGGATCCCCGTCAGGCCCGATTCCTGGCGGCCATGATCCGTATGCACCGGGGAGACCCCGAGCCGTTGCTTTCCGATATCAGTGAACTCCTGGTCGGCCGGGGATTCTCCGGGTCTGAATTGCCCAGAAACCCGCTGTTCGAGCCGGTCCATGACGATCCCCGCTTCATTGCGGAGGTCAAGCGTCTGCAGGAAGAAGCCGAAGCGGCACGCCAGGAAATAGACCGCATCGAAATGCCCGGCGAATGACCACCGGCAGTTATCGTCACTGACTCAAGCGTCCAGTACCACGTGCACGCGGCGATTCTGGCGGCCCTTCTTTTCGACCTTTGTTACCGTTGCAGGCCCGATCTCGTCGGTTGAACGGACATGCGTGCCACCACACGGCTGCAAGTCCACCCCGGGAATGTCCAGCAGCCGGATGCGGCCGACCCCCGTCGGCGGCTTGACCGACATCGTCCGGACCAGGGCCGGATCCAGGTCGGCCTCGTCAATCCAGCGCGATTGCACCGGGTGATTCTCGGAAATCAGGCGGTTGAGTTGCTGATTGATTTCATCCTTGTCGGGTGGTTCGGGCATGTCGAAGTCAAGCCGGCTTTTGTCCGCACCGATGTTGCCGCCGGTGACCGGAAACTTCAGCACCGCTCCGAGCAGGTGCAGACAGGTATGCATGCGCATGTGACGATAGCGAAGCGCCCAGTCAATGCTCGCATCCACTTTCTGACCGACTTCAGGCAGGGTCCCATCCGTGATCGGTATATGCAGAATTTCACCATCACCGCGGCGGTAGCGGGTATCAACAACCTCGACTTCCCCATCTGCCCATGTCAGCTTTCCGATATCGCCGGGTTGACCCCCACCCAGCGGATAAAAGACAGTGCGATCGAGCACGATGCCATCGGCAGACGATTCCACTACTTTGGCCGAGGTCGACTTCAGATAAGCATCATGCTGAAACAGCGCTTCGGTCATGCTCCTGGTCTCCGGATATTCAGGTTGGCGTCCATTCTAGCCTGATGTTCCCGAAGCCAGCCCTTCCGTCTGGGAGGTCATTGAGGCATTTACTCAGTGCATTGAGTAAATTTACTCAATGTTGGTAAACCTCGGGGGATGGCAGTAAATTGCCTGACCCACACTCTTTCTCGTAAAGCCCTTCCATGTCGCCTGGCAGTAACTGCCGGTAATGCATCACGGCAACCGCGCCTTGGCACGATCGGTCCAGACGACCTTCACTCAGCCAGTCCGAACTCGCGCAACACGTCATCGGTGGGGGTGACACGATCAGCGGCACTGTCAGCCAGACCGGCCTCGATTTGCTTGCAGACAACCGCCTGGTAGATCAACTCATCCCAGTCGGCCGTATCGGGGAGCCGGTCGACCAGCTTGTGTGCCTGGTTTTTGAATGCGGTAGCCATGTGGCCCCTTCTACTCCTCCTCGCGAATCCGCGCGAATCCGGGGCAGGAGCATTCTGCCCCACCGGCTGCCGTCTGAAACCTGTCCGATGCCCCGCAACAGCATAGGCAATGTCGCAGTGGCGGTTTGCGAGCGGAACGCGCGCAAGAAGCCACTGCAGAATGCCGTATTGCGTAGTTACGCAAGGTTCAAGGCACGCCAGGGCTATGCCTCTTTGGTTTTAACTTTGTTCGGGAGGAGCCTCAACGCCGGCTTTGAGCGGGGCCTCGCCTTGGGTTTCGAGGACTCGATGGAGGCGGGACCGGAGTTCAGGGATGTCTTTTTGCAGGACGTTATTCAGGCGTTTGAGCTCCCGATTTTTCAGCCG
>PWQG01000313.1 GCA_003556835.1 Gammaproteobacteria bacterium | reverse complement strand
TCGGTTTTCAATTCGAACTGGCTGATCACCTCGTCGGTGTCGTGGCGCTTGATCTGTCCTTCGTAGACCTGGATGTCGATGACATCACCGGTTTCGAGGTTATCAACGTCACACTCGATGGGCAGGGCGCCGGCATCCTCCATGGTGTTGAAGAAGATGGGGGCAATCTTGTTGCCCAGGCAGACACCACCGCCGCGTTTGTTGGGGATGTAGGGGATGTCGTCACCGAAGTGCCAGAGCACCGAGTTGGTGGCCGATTTGCGCGAGGACCCCGTACCCAGGACATCACCCACCAGGGTGATCTGGTGGCCCTTTTTCTTCAACTCGTCGATCTGCTCCAGGGCATTTTCCACGCCTTCGCGGGGATTCTTGTACATGGCCATGGCGTGCAGGGGAATGTCCGGACGTGACCAGGCATCCTGCGCCGGGGAGAGGTCGTCGGTATTGGTTTCACCGGGCACCTTGAATACGGTGAAGGTCATCGTTTCCGGCAAGGCGGGGCGCTGTGTGAACCATTCCGCATCAGCCCAGGATTGCATTACACGTTTTGCCTGTTCGTTGCCCGCCTTTGCCAGCTCTTCCACGTCGTGGAAGGCATCGAACATGAGCAGGGTGTGGCAGAGCTCGTCCGCCGCAGCGCTGCCGAGTTCCGGATCTTCCAGCATCTCAACCAGAGTGGCGATGTTGTAACCCCCCAGCATGGTGCCGAGCAGTTTCACCGCTTGCTTGCGGTCGATCAATGGAGACTCGGCTTCGCCCTTGGCGATGGCGGAGAGGAAGCCCGCTTTGACATAGGCCGCTTCGTCAACACCGGCGGGAACACGATTGGAAATCAGGTCGAGCAGGAATGCTTCTTCGCCGGCGGGCGGGTTCTTCAACAATTCGATCAGCTCGGCGACCTGTTCCGCGTCCAATGGCTTGGGCACAATGCCCTGTTCCGCGCGTTCGGCAACATGTTTACGATAGGCTTCTAACACTGCAGTCCCCTTTACGATTCAGATGAATAAAATGCTTTGCGCTCAGTGAGCGAGGCCTTTCCTGACAGGCAGCGGCGGCAGGGCAAGTGGCCGCCATAGGCCGGGAAGTTCAGAGGTTCCTTGGATTATCCGACGATAGTGGCTGTGCCGGTTAAACCGGGCCCGTATTCTAGTCGAATAGGCTTGTGATTTCCAGTTAGACGAAGTCGGCTAGCGCCTGGCCGATGCAGTATTGCCGCTTACAAATTGTCACAGATTGCCATCCCGGGGACAGAAAGCCGTGATGACTATGAGGTAACCTTATCAGCTATCCCCGAACCGGGTGGCGGCTTGCAGCGGATATATGCGCGTTTCCCATGACAAGTTGATGAGATGATATTGCCTGGATTGATCACGAGAAAACCACTGTCTACTCTGCTGACGGGAATGATCCTGTTTGTTGGCTCGCCCGTCTCTGCTGAGCAGGGTGACGAGGAAGCACTGCCGGAGCGCCAGCCTGTTGATGACTCACTGCCCCTGGATGTACAGGTGCCGGCCGAGGACTCTACGGTTGTCTACACTGCGGATTTCTTTGCTCCCTACAGCCCGGTATCGGTCAATGACATGCTGGATCGTATCCCGGGCGTCTCGGTGAGTGGACGCAGTGGCGGTGGGCGCGGTCTTGGTACCGGTGGTGATCTGCTGATCAATGGGCAACGTCTTGCCGGCAAGGACATTTCACCTCGGGACCAGCTGGATCGCATCGCTGCGCGCGAGGTTGAGCAGATCGAGATCATCAGGGGTACCTCTGGTGCTCTTAATGTCCGCGGCTCCAGTCAGGTCATCAATGTAGTGCTCAGTGATGTGGCCAGCCGCGCCAGCACTTCCATGGAGGCGCTGGGGCGGCGCAATCACGACGGGCAATACGAAATCGGTGGATCACTCTCCCACAATCGCCAGGTCGGGGGGTTCCAGGCAGTGCTTTCGCTTGAAGCACGCCCCAATTACGAAAACCGCATCAGCCGGGAAACCATTCATGCACCGGATGAGAGCCTGATCGGTACCCTGCACGAGAGCAACGTGAGAGATCAGCAGCCGGTTGAGTTGAGCGGCACCATGAGCTACGTCACAGGCTCGCATCGTCTGCAATTCAACAGCCAGTACGGGGACTCTTCGTATATCCGTACGATCCAGCGTGATTTCAGTGACCGTGTCGATGGTGGTTTCACGCCCAGGAGAGAGGACGAGATCACCGACTATGATCGTGATAACTGGGAGGTCGGTGGTGAGTATGAATACAGTTTTGCCGGTGGCCAGCGGACCCAGTTTCTGTTCATCGTCAATGATCAGACGCGGGACAGTGAACGTGAACGTTTCCAGTTCCTGACGGATGACCCCTCAGGGGAGGAACGGGAAAAGTTACTGTTCATAGCCTCTAGCGAACGTACACGGGAACGGATCGGGCAGGTCAACTACAGCTTCCCGTTCGCTGATGGACAATCGCTGCGCCTTGGGCTTGAGCAGGCGCAGACGATGCTGGATTCGAGTCTCAGAATCGGGAACAGGGCCGGCAGTGGCCCAGCTTCGCCGGACTTTGGCGGTCTGCCACCCCGACCCGATCTTTCAAATCCCGGCACCAGTGTGGAAGAAATGCGCCATGAGGGTTTTGCTTTCCATAACTGGTCATTGAGCCAGCGCCTGCAGCTGGAAAGCAGCGTGGTATATGAAACCTCGGAGATCTCACAGAGCGGGCAGGTCAACACGAGCCGTCGGTTCAATTTTCTCCGGCCCGCTGTGGACCTGCGCTTTGATGTCACCAATGCCCTGCAGTTGCGTGCCAGTGCCGAGCGTGATGTCTCGCAACTCAGTTTTTCCAATTTCGCGGCCACCACCAATACGGATGACCGGGAGCGTGATGCGGATGCCGGTAATCCGGAACTGGTTCCCGAGAAAGATATGCGTTACGAACTGGGCGTCGAGTATCGTCTGCCGAATGACAACGGGGTCCTGGAAAGCCGGATCGTATACCGGGTCACCGATGATTATATCGGTCGGATCAATGCCACTCGCGATCCCGAGGTGCCGCTGTCGGCGATCGGTAATATCGGAACGGCGGAACGCTGGGGCTTTTTCAACGATGTCAGTACCCGGCTCAGCTATATCGGGCTGCCGGATGCGATTTTCTCCGCCGGCTTGAGGCTGTTTGATTCCCGTGTCACCGATCCGTTTCTGGATGAATCGCGACGTATCAGCGACCGCGGGCGGGCCACAGTAGGTTTTCGGCATGATGTGACGCAGTGGCGCCTGAACTACGGGCTCAATTACCGTTACCCCATTCATGGGGGGCGTTATAATACCGACATCACCACCATCACGCGCAATGACGCCGATGCAAACCTCAATCTGTTTGTCTCCATGGTCCTGTTCGACGATATGACGTTCCGGCTTGAATCCAATAACACCCTGGATGACTACCGCTGCCGGGAACGACAGCGATATGCTCCCAGCATCATCGATGGTGAGCTGCAGCAGATCCAGCGTTCCTGCAGCAGTCGTTATCGCCGTCTGACTTTCCGTGTGCAGACCACATTCTGATGCTGTCCGCTGGCACCCATCGCCGGTTTTTGATGTAGAATGCCCCGAAACCCCAGTACCTGTGCCAGTATCTGTAGTGGGAGCCGGCGATGAGCAAAGTGGACGCGGTGAAAACCCCCTGTATCGGAATCTGTTCCACCACTTCGGTGGGCGACAGCATCTGCCGTGGTTGCAAGCGCTTCTCCACCGAGGTGATCGATTGGAACGGCTATCGTCATCGGGAGAAACGTGCTGTGCTGCAGCGCATTGACAAGCTGGTGATCCAGATCATGGAGCCGCGGTTTGTCATCGAATCACTGGACGACCTGCAGCAGGGTATGCGTGCCAGCGGAGTGCCTGTGCACCCGGAACTTTCACCTTATTGCTGGCTGCACAATCTGCTGAAGAAGCGGCACCGTCAAGTACGGGCCCTGGAAGATTTTGGTGCCCGTTGTCGATCGGCCTATGCCGATCAGCCGCTGGAGGTGATCTGGGAGCAGGCGGATCGTGAATTGCTGCAATTGTGTGAGGCGCATCGGCAACGATACTTTCCTCCAGAGTTGGTCTGAGTGGAGCGCGACAGCATGCGGTACCCGCGAGCTTCCTGACAGGTCCCGTGGTAGCCGACCGCCTCATCAGACCTCGATCAGCGGAAAATTCCGCAGATCGTAGCCATCGTCCGTGAACTCCAGCACCCAGCCGCGTTGGTGCCAGTCGCCCAATACGATACGTGTCGCGGAACGACTGCGGTTGATCGGTTTTTCCAGGGTGATGGTATGTACGGCAGGGCGGTGGGTGTGACCGTGGATGAGCGTGTTCACCTTGACCGATTCCAGCAGTTTCACCACCTCCGCCGGGGTCACGTCCATGATATCCGAGGCTTTGTAGCTGTTGGACTCCTGGCTCTGTTCGCGTACCTGCTGGGCGATCATGTAGCGTTCCATCAGGGATTTTGACAGGAAGTGCTGTTGCCATTGCGGATCCCGGACCTGGGCCCGGAATTCCATATAGGCGTGATCGCGGGTGCAGAGGCTGTCGCCGTGACTCAGCGCCACCCTCTGGCCATGGCAGTCGATCACCGTTGGATCGGGCAACAATTCCGCGCCGCAACGTCGAGCGTAGTCCTCACCGATCAGGAAGTCGCGATTACCGTGCATCAGGTAGACGGGAGTGCCGCTGTCGGCCACTTCGCTCAGGGCCGCAGCCACCTTGTCACTCAGTTCACTGGTGTCATCGTCGCCCACCCAGGCCTCAAACAGGTCGCCAAGTATGTATAACCCCCGGCAATCATCGGTTTTACGTTTCAGGAAGTCCAGCAATGTGGCCGTTACGGACGGTGTCTTGCTGTCGAGATGCAGATCGGAGATGAACAGGGTTCGGCTGCCATCCGCTTGTTCTTGTTGTTTTTTCTGTGCTGCCATTGCGCTCATTCGCTCCGTCGTCAGTCGTCCGGTTCGTGCACGGTGGTGGATTCAATGATGATTTCTTCCAGGGGAACATCACCGTGTCCAGCCTGGTTGCCGGTCTTGACCGCGCGGATGCGATCGACCACATCCATGCCTTCGGTCACGCGGCCGAATACGGCGTAACCCCAGCCCTGGGGAGACTTGTCCCGGTGGTCGAGGAAGCTGTTGTCGGCGACATTGATGAAGAACTGCGAGGAAGCGGAATGGGGATCGGGCGTGCGCGCCATGGCCACGGCGCCTTTCAAATTCTTCAGCCCATTGTCGGCTTCATTGGTGATCGGTTCGCCGCCGCTCTTCTGCTTCATGCCCGGCTCGAAACCTCCGCCCTGGATCATGAAGTTGTCGATGACCCGGTGGAAAATGGTGTTGTCATAAAAGCCCTGCCGCGCGTACTGGAGAAAATTCTCTGCACTGACAGGTGCCTTGTCAAAATCCAGTTCGATGCGGATGTCGCCATGATTGGTGCGGAATGTGATCATTCGTGACTGCTCGCCTTCATTGTTGCTGTGATGGGTGAGGCGGACCCTTGCCTCTCACCCGCTCAATTGCGGCCCGGTACTTATGGGGGAGCCGCTCAGCGGGTATAATACGGATTTTATGCCCCACGAGAAAGCACAGGACTGCCATGAGCTCGAACTTCATCAGCCACATCATTGATCAGGACCTGGAACAGGGTCGCCACGAGGGACGGGTACAGACCCGTTTTCCACCCGAACCCAACGGTTTTCTCCACATCGGGCATGCCAAGTCGATCTGCATCAACTTCGGACTGGCGGAGCGTTATGATGGCCGCTGCAACCTGCGTTTCGATGACACCAATCCGGAGAAGGAAAGCCAGGAGTACATCGATGCCATCAAGTCCGACATCGAATGGCTGGGCTTTTCCTGGAACGGAGACGTCCGCTACAGCTCTTCCTATTTCGAAGAACTGTATGCCTTCGCCCTGCAACTGATCGACTCCGGCAAAGCCTTTGTCTGCAGCCTCAGTCCCGAACAGGCGCGCGAATTCCGAGGCACCCTGACCGAGCCGGGCCGTGACAGTCCGGATCGCGAGCGCAGCGCCGCGGAAAACCGTGATCTGTTCGAGCGGATGCGCGCCGGGGAATTTCCCGACGGGCAATACAGTCTGCGGCTCAAGATCGACATGGCCTCGCCGAACATCAATATGCGGGACCCGGTGATCTATCGGATCCGACGCGTGGTGCACCACCAGACCGGTGATGCCTGGTCGGTGTATCCGATGTATGACTATGCACATTGTCTCTCGGATGCCATCGAACATGTCACGCATTCTCTGTGTACGCTGGAGTTCGAGGATCATCGACCGCTGTACGACTGGATCCTGGAAAACCTGGACCCGGAGAGCCTGCGTGCAGCCTGTGAGCGGGCCGGCAATATGGGCGGAGCATCGAATTATGTGTTGCCGAAGCAGACCGAGTTCGCCCGGCTCAACCTGAATTACACCATCATGAGCAAGCGCAAATTGCGTGAACTGGTGGAGCAGGGCGATGTGGACGGTTGGGATGATCCGCGTATGCCGACCATTTCCGGACTGCGCCGGCGGGGATACACGCCTGCGGCGATACGCAATTTCATTGACAGTGTGGGTGTGAGCCGCGGGGCCAGCATTGTTGACGTCGGCATGCTGGAGCATGCAGTGCGTGAGGATCTTGATCACAATGCGCCGCGGGCCATGTGCGTGCTGCGGCCGCTGAAGGTGACCCTGAGCAATTTCCCCGAAGGCGAGCAGGAAACCCTGCGACTTCCCCGGCATCCCAAGCAGGACATGGGTGAGCGTGAACTGCCGTTCGGCCGTGAACTGTATATCGATCGCAGTGACTTCGAGGAAGTGCCACCGCCGAAGTACAAGCGCCTGACACCGGACAAGGAAGTGCGACTGCGCGGTGCTTATGTCATCCGTTGTGACGAGGTGATCAAGAACGATGCTGGCGAAGTGGTCGAACTGATCTGCAGCTACGACGAGAATACCCTGGGTAAAAATCCGGAGGGTCGCAAGGTCAAGGGTGTGATTCACTGGGTGCCCGCAGCAGCTGCGGTGCCGGCCGAGGTCCGGGTTTACGACAGATTGTTCCATAAGGAAAATCCTGACGACAAGGCGCTGGAGAGTTTCCGTGACAGTCTGAACCCGCAGTCCCTGCAAGTGCTGACCGGTTGCCTGGTGGAGCCCTCGCTGGCCGAGGCAGTCCCCGAATCACAGTACCAGTTCGAGCGTGAGGGCTATTTCTGCGCTGATCAGCACGACTCAAAACCCGGAGTGCCGGTATTCAACCGTACGGTCAGTTTGCGTGACTCCTGGGCAAAAATGAACAAGTGACGCACAAAGGCTCATCAGTGAAACATGACGGAAGTGATACAGTGCTGAAGATCTACAATACCCTGACGCGCAAAAAGGAAGAGTTCCGGCCACGCGAAGTGGGCAAGGTGCGGATGTACGTCTGTGGCCTGACGACCTATGATTATTGCCACATCGGCCATGCCCGTATGTTCGTGGCCTTTGATGTGGTGGTGCGTTATCTGCGTCATCGGGGCTACGAAGTCACCTATGTGCGTAACATCACCGACATCGATGACAAGATCTTGCGCCGTGCGCGGGAGACCGGTGAGTACTTTTCCGACCTGACCGAGCGCTTTATCGCTGCTACGCGGGAGGACGAGGCCGCATTGAATGTGCTTGTGCCTGACGCCGAGCCGCGCGCGACAGCCCATATTGATGAGATCATCAGCATGATCACCACGCTGGTGAAAAAAGAGTATGCCTACAAGGTCCGTAACGGCGATGTCTATTACTCCGTGCGGCAGTTCCCGCGCTACGGCCGTCTGTCCAACAAGAATCCGGAAGAACTGCTGGACGGAGCACGGATCGAAGTGGGTGAACTAAAGCGCGATCCACGCGATTTTGCGCTCTGGAAGGCAGCTGCGGACGGAGAGGTGGGCTGGGACTCTCCCTGGGGTTACGGTCGACCGGGTTGGCATATCGAATGCTCCGCGATGTCCACCTGCTGCCTGGGTGAGAGTTTCGACATCCACGGCGGCGGTTCTGACCTGATGTTTCCGCATCATGAGAACGAGATTGCCCAATCGGAAGCGGCCACAGGCAAGTCCTTTGCCAGTGTCTGGATGCATAATGGGTCGGTGCGCGTCGACAATGAAAAGATGTCCAAGTCACTGGGCAATTTCTTCACCGTCCGCGATGTGTTGAAGCAATATCCGGCTGAGGTGGTCCGTTTTCTGCTTGCCGCGAGTCATTACCGCAGTCCGATCAATTATTCGGACCAGAGCCTGAAGCAGGCCTGGTCGGCGCTGGAGCGGCTTTACACGGCCCTGCGAGGCACCGAACCGGAAACGGCCCGTGAGTTGGCGAACAGCCGCTTCGAGAAGGCCTTCTGCGCGGCGATGGACGATGACTTCAACACGCCGGAGGCGCTGGGCGCCCTGTTTGATCTGACACGCGAGGTCAATCGACAAAAGGACAGCGATCCGGACCGGGCCAATGAGCTCGCCCGTTTGCTGAAACGCCTCGGGGCTGTTCTGGGTATACTGGAAGAAGAGCCGGGGCAGTTCCTGCGACGGAGTGCGGCTGACTCAACCGTGGACGCGGAGGAGGTGGAATCCCTGATAGCCCGGCGCCGCGAGGCGCGGGCCGAGAAAAATTTTGCCCTGGCTGACGAAATTCGGGACCGTCTGAGCGCCATGAATGTTGTGGTGGAGGATGGCCCCGGGGGCAGTACCTGGCGGGTGGAACACTGAAATGCTTGGGAGGGTTTGCCGGGCTTTTCCCATTTATACATTGACGGGAAGGGCCGGCATGAGTATTATGCCGCCTTCAATCAGAAAGCACTGCTTTATCGGGGTATAGCGCAGTCTGGTAGCGCGCCTGCTTTGGGAGCAGGATGTCGGGAGTTCAAATCTCTCTACCCCGACCAGATTGACCGGTTTATGGTGACTGTAGCTCAGTTGGTAGAGCCCCGGACTGTGACTCCGGTTGTCGTGGGTTCGAGCCCCATCAGTCACCCCAGTTTCCCGGCTGGCAAAATGACCAGTACCGGCGTCAGTCACAGCGGCGCCCCCGGCCAGTAACCCAGACCATGCGCCCGTAGCTCAACCGGATAGAGCATCGGCCTTCTAAGCCGAGGGTTGCAGGTTCGATTCCTGCCGGGCGTGCCACACCTGTCTCCGGCAGAGGCGAACCACCATGAAAATGATTTCCTCCCCGCTTCTTTTTTTCGCCACCCTGATCTTTCTCTCAGCCTGTGCCAGCCCTGAACCGGTTTCCGATCGAAATCGTGATCTGACCCAGGGCAATGTGCAGATGAATCTGCGCGTGGGCGAGACCGCCAAATCCGATGTGCTGGAGACCTTTGGCGCGCCCAATGTGACCACCCGCGACGGTGATGGCCGGGAAGTCTGGACCTATCAGCGTCAGGCGCGGGTGCAGCAGTCCAGTTCGCGCTCGTCCGGCTGGACGGTCATTTTTGCCGGAGGCAGTGCCTCGGCTTCCGGTTTTGAGTCCACTTCCCGTATGATGACCCTGATCATCTATTTCGACGAGAATGACCAGGTGGTCGATTTCCGCAGTCGGGAATCCAATTTCTGAGCCCGGCACACCGGGCCTGCGTAGTCGAGGGACAGGAATGAAGCGCATCAGAATCATCTTGCTGGTTGGTCTCTTTCCCCTGCTGTCCGCCTGCATGGCGGGCGGCTTTGGCAGTGGTGTGCCGGAGATGACGCCACTGGAAATCCAGAGCATGCAGACACGCGCCTGGGAAGTGGATCAGGGTATCGTATTCCGCAGTGTGGTTTCGGTGTTTCAGGATCTGGGCTATACCATTCAGACTGCCGACATCAACAGTGGCCTGATAACCTCGGAAAGTGCGGCCAGCAGCAATGTGGCGGCCGCGCTGTTCACTGGCACCACACGCGTTGAACAGACACGGGCAACGGCTTTTGTGGAGGAAATCGGCAGTGAGACCCGTGTGCGTTTGAACTTTGTGCGCACCGAGCGTCGTTCCATGGAATCCGGGCAGACCGATCGCCAGGATACGCCGATTCTCAACGCGGACACCTACCAGAATGCCTTCGAGCGAATCGATAACGCCATTTTTATCCGTTCCGCCAACTGATAGCGATCCTGCCGGGGAATCAGCGGCGGTTTCCCGGTTTCCTGCTTTCCCGTCCGGTCTGGTCCAGCAGGTCGCGACTATCGATTTCCGGATAATGCCGCGCCATCAGTTTCAACAGAGAAGACATCAGCTGCTTCATGGTTTCGCTGGGTAGTTGACGGCTGCGAATCAGGCCGGTCATGCCCTGATGGATCTTCACGACCAGGCTGCGCGGATATTTGCGCTGGCCGCTCTTTTCTCCCGTCTCGACGGCGTGGCCCTTGTTGGCTTGCCCTCTCGCCGCCACACCCGCGAGTTTCTCCCAGAATCGACTGAAGTGACCTGGCGCCTGTTTCTGATCCAGTAACTGGTCCATATTGCGTGCCAGTGCAACAAAGCGTTGACTGACGGCCGCCTGTGGCCAGGCCAGCAACACGGGTTCCTGCGCTTGCACCGCCATGCGCAGATAGTCGTCCTGTGGCACGTAACCGAAGTAGTCCGGTCGTGTGTCCAGGTAGCGTTGACAGGCGCCGGCCAGGCGTTTGTAGACATCAATGCTCTCGGCATAGCTGCGGCTCATATTGACCAGAATCTGCAACTCGGTGCGGATCTTTGCCTGCTTCAGCACCTTGGCCAGAGCGAAAGCATCGGTCAGCGAAGTGGGTTCGGGGGTCACCACCAGCAGGGTTTGCGGGGCCGCTTGCAGGAACAGCTGCACGGTCTGCCCGAT
>PWQG01000002.1 GCA_003556835.1 Gammaproteobacteria bacterium | reverse complement strand
CCATCATCGCGGCGAACAGTCCGCGATCCTCGGCGGTCTCGATGGCGTCGGGCGAGGTACCCCAGATCGGCACGCCGGCGTCGGCGAGACCGCGGGCCAGCTTGAGCGGCGTCTGCCCGCCGAACTGCACGATGACGCCCGCCGGTTTCTCGATGTTCACGATCTCGATCACATCCTCGAAAGTCACGGGCTCGAAATACAGCCGGTCGGAGATGTTGTAGTCGGTGGACACGGTTTCCGGGTTGCAGTTGACCATGATGGTTTCATAACCATCCTCGCGCATGGCGAGTGCCGCATGCACGCAGCAATAATCGAACTCGATGCCCTGGCCGATGCGGTTGGGCCCGCCACCGAGCACCATGATCTTCTTGCGATCACTGGGCAGGGCCTCGCACTCCTCTTCGTAGCTGGAGTACATATAGGCCGTGGCAGAGACAAATTCGGCAGCGCAGGTGTCCACCCGCTTGTAAACCGGGCGGATCCCCAGAGAGTGGCGGTACTCACGCACTTCCGTCTCGGTGATGGACAGCAGTTTGGCAAGGCGCACATCGGAGAAGCCTTTCCGCTTGAGGCGGAACAGGGCATCGCGATCAAAATCCTGCAGTTGCGCGGCGGCCACCCGCGCCTCCTCCAGCATCAGGTCCTCGATCTGCACCAGATACCAGGGGTCGATGCCGGTCAGCTCGTACACCGTCTTCACGCTCCAGCCCTGGCGGAAGGCATCAGCCACGTACCAGATACGCTGGGCACCGGCATCCATGAGCTCACCCTTGAGGATATCCATGGCATCGCTGAGCCCCGTATCCAGCACGGGGTCAAAACCATCCACACCCACTTCAAGGCCGCGCAGGGCTTTCTGCATGGACTCCTGGAACGTGCGGCCGATAGCCATGACCTCACCCACGGATTTCATTTGTGTGGTGATGCGGTCGTCGGTGTCGGGGAACTTCTCGAAGGTGAAACGCGGAATCTTGGTGACCACGTAGTCGATGGACGGCTCGAAGGAAGCCGGCGTGGCCCCACCGGTGATCTCGTTACGCAGTTCGTCCAGGGTATAACCCACCGCCAGTTTGGCCGCGACCCGGGCGATCGGGAAGCCGGTGGCCTTGGAGGCCAGGGCGGAGGAGCGCGACACGCGCGGATTCATTTCAATGACCACCAGGCGGCCGGTTTCCGGATCCATGCCAAACTGCACATTGGAGCCCCCGGTTTCGACACCAATTTCGCGCAGCACGTCAATCGACGCATTGCGCATCACCTGGTATTCCTTGTCGGTCAGGGTCTGGGAGGGCGCGACAGTGATCGAGTCACCGGTATGCACACCCATGGCGTCGAAGTTCTCGATGGCACAGACAATGATGCAATTGTCGTTGCGGTCGCGAACGACCTCCATCTCATATTCTTTCCAGCCGATCAGGGACTCATCAATCAACAATTCGTTATTGGGCGAGAGCTCCAGGCCACGGGTGCAGATCTCGATGAACTCTTCCTTGTTGTAGGCGATACCACCGCCACTGCCACCCAGGGTGAAGGACGGGCGGATGATGCAGGGGAAACCGACCTGGTCCAGGGCCTCGAAGGCCTCATCCATATTATGGGCCATGCCATGGGCCGGCGTTTCGAGACCGATGGCGCGCATGGCATTGTCGAACAGCTCGCGATTCTCGGCCTTGTCGATGGCCTTGCTGGTGGCGCCGATCATCTCGACATCATATTTGGCCAGCACGCCGTGTTTGTTCAGGTCCAGGGCACAGTTGAGCCCGGTCTGACCACCCATCGTGGGCAGAATGGCGTCGGGCCGCTCCTTCTCGATGATCTTTTCCACGATCTGCCAGGTCACCGGCTCGATATAGGTGGCGTCGGCCATGGCCGGATCGGTCATGATGGTGGCCGGGTTGGAGTTCACCAGGATGACCCGATAACCCTCTTCCCGCAGAGCCTGACAGGCCTGGGCACCAGAGTAATCGAACTCGCAGGCCTGTCCGATCACGATGGGCCCGGCACCAAGGATGAGAATACTTTTGATGTCTGTTCGTTTGGGCATGGTTTACCTGTCGTCAGTCCTGTTGCTGCTGCAATACCGGGCGCGCCCTGCTCAGGCGCGGCGCCGGCTCATCGAATCGGTGAAGCGGTCAAAAAGTGAGGCCACGTCATGTGGGCCCGGGCTGGCTTCGGGATGTCCCTGGAAGGCAAAAGCCGGCTTGTCCGTGCGCTCGATACCCTGCAGGGTGCCGTCGAACAGCGAGCGATGCGTGGCACGCAGATTATCCGGCAGGCTGGCCTCGTCCACGGCAAAACCGTGGTTCTGGCTGGTGATCATGACCCGGCCATCATCCAGGTTCTGTACCGGGTGGTTGGCCCCGTGGTGGCCCAGTGTCATTTTCATGGTTCGTGCACCACAGGCCAGGGCCAGCAGCTGGCAACCGAGACAGATGCCAAACAGTGGAATATCCGTCTCCAGCACCTCACGGATGGCCTCGATGGCGTAGTCACAGGGCTCCGGATCACCGGGGCCGTTGGAGAGAAAAATGCCGTCGGGATTCATTGCCAGCACTTCGCTGGCCGGTGTGCGTGCCGGAACCACCGTCACCCGACAGTTGCGTGCGGCGAGCATGCGCAGGATGTTGCGCTTGATCCCGTAATCCCAGGCCACCACGTGAAAGGCCTCGTCATTGACACCATCGCGATAGCCTTCGACCCGGTCCCAGACGCCT
>PWQG01000323.1 GCA_003556835.1 Gammaproteobacteria bacterium | reverse complement strand
GGGCAAGACGGTCGGCAAGATACTCTGCGTCCAATAAAGTATCGAGCGGTGCGTCAGCGAACTCCGGGTCTGCTATCCAGCGGTCGCGATCTGCAAAGGCGATCTTCGTGATTTCGGCCAGTTCATGTAATAGCTGCGGGGAGTTGTAGCTGCGCTCGCTCAGCGGAAGCATCTCAGCCATGGCCAGCATCTGAAGCAGCACCATACCCTGTGAGTTTGGCGGCACGGTGTGCACCTGCATATCCTGGAAGGGAATGGAAACTGAAGAGGTCCACTCCGCATCATGCGCCTCGAAGTCGGCAGCGCGCAGTGCACTGCCCTCGTCTTCAAGGAAGCTCGCAATGCGCGCCCCCAGTTCGCCACCATACATCGCGTCCGGGCCCTGCTCGGCAATCATTCGCAGACTGGCTGCCAGATCTTCACTTTTGAGAATGTCACCTGCCTGGAGGGGTTTGCCTTCAGGCAAGTAGATGGCCTGGCCAGCTTCATTCAGTCTCGGTGCTGCGCTGGCAAGATCGGCTGCCAGCGTGGTGGTCACCATGAAACCCTCTTCCGCGAGCCCGATTGCCGGCTGCAAGGCCTCTTCCATGCTGATTCCGCCAAAACGTCTGAGTGTTTCATCCCATGCCGAAACCGCACCAGGCACCGTTACGCTGAGCGCACCCGCAAAAGGCACACGTTCATGACCTTGCTCGCGGTAGTATTCAGGAGTAGCCAGTGCGCCCGAGCGCCCGGAAGCGTTGAGTACACTGACTTCTTTGCTTTCTGCATCATAGAACAGGGCAAAGGCATCACCACCAACACTGTTCATATGCGGTCGCAGCACGGCCAGCATGGCCGCCATGGTGACGGCGGCGTCGGCTGCGTTACCGCCATTGCGCAATACTTCGTAGCCCATTTGGGAGGCCAGTGGATGGCCCGAGACCACGGCGCCATGCAGGCCACCAACTTCGGGCCTGATATCAGATCCGGCCAGTTCCAGTGGTACGTCTTCGGCTGTCTGTACCTCATCCGATTGGGCCTGCAGTGGCATGGATAACATAGCACTGCCCATCAAGCAGCCCAGGGATAGCGTGGCAATAGTCTTCTTCATGCTGGATGTCTCACCTTTGTTTGTGATCATGAGTTTCGGTCAGAATTCAATGTGTTCATTCGCCAGCGCAGGCGTGGTTTCCGGGATGATGCGATGCTGTGTGGCCTGCTCATAGCTGTAGCCCAGGCGGAACAGAACGTGCTCACTGAATGGTCGGCCCAGGAACTCCATGGAAATGGGCAGCCCCTCACTGTTGACCCCCGCAGGAACCACCAGGGCCGGCAGGCCGGTAGAGGCGCTGACCGGGTTATCCCGAATACCACGGTCTCCAGTGCCAAGCGGCGGCGCGGCGAGGCTTTTGAAAGGATAGACCAGTGCATCGAGCGCATGTCGGTCCATGATGCCTACCAGGATATCAGTCAGGTTCTGCCGATTGGTCAATCGGGCCAGGTAGGCTGGATCAAACTCTGTGCTGCCAGCATCAATATAGCGTTGATAACTGTCAACCAGTCGGTCCAGCATTTCTCCCGAGTCTACCAGTTCCTGCAGCGTCCGGTATGGCAGGGTATCGCCCCGGCGTTCGGCGTAGACACGAAAGGCTTCCAGGAATTCCTCAGTGCTGTGGCGCATCATGGGGAAGAAACTCACGAGATCCATGCCGCTTGTCAGACCATCAATGATCAGGGCACCCTGGTCACGGAATACCTGCAGCTCAGCATCAATCAGCTCATTGATCTCGGCAAACTGCTTCCCCTCACGGAACAGGTCACGCAGCACCCCGATCCGTGCGCCGCGCAGCCCATCTTCGTGCAGGAAGTCGGTATACGGCGCCTCGGGGATCTGCCCCAGTGAGCGATACGTGAACAGATCGGAGCCGTCCAGGCCCCTCATGTAAGAGGCTAACAAGGCAGCATCCCATACACTTCGTGCCATAGGTCCGGCGCGATCATGAGAGTAGGAAATGGGCAGGATGCCGGTTCGACTTACCAGACCCATGGTGGGCGCCAGGCCTACCAGGCTGCTGTTCGAGGCCGGACTGCGAATGGAGGCACCGGTCTCTGTGCCGATGCCGATGGCCGCCATGCCAGTGGTCACGGCAACGCCGGGTCCGGAACTGGAACCACCCGGGTTGCGGTCTAGGTCATAGGGGTTGAGTGTTTGGCCGAACAAGGAGCTGACGCCCTGGGAGCCGAGGTTGAATTCATCCAGATTGCCCTTGGCCAGGATGATGGCACCGGCATCTTTGATCTTTGTAATGGTGGTAGCATCAAGCAGGGGATAGGTGTCCGCGTAGCCGATGGCGCCGCCCGATGTCGGCGCATCAATGGTGTCGACGGTATCCTTGACAATGACCGGAATCCCATGCAGTGGCGAGCGTGGTCCAGAGCGGGCGCGCTCTTCATCAAGCTCGCGGGCCCGATCCAGTGCGTTCGGGGCGATGCTGATCACTGCACGCAGTGCCGGCCCCTGTTCATTATAGGCATCGATGCGTGCCACATAGCGGTTCACCAGCTCTTCCGCAGTCAGTGTTCCAGCCTCGAATGCGCGGTTAATATCCTGGATCGTGGCTGTGCTCAGGTCCAGGGTCTGCGCCTGGCTCATGCTCCAGGGAAGACCCAGGAGACAAAGGATCGATAGCAATAATTTTAAACGCATGGTCATCTTTACTCCGTATAGCCGCATGGTTT
>PWQG01000191.1 GCA_003556835.1 Gammaproteobacteria bacterium | reverse complement strand
GGCCAGTGGTACCACCACGGCGGCCAGTGCGTACAGCCCCATGCCCAGCCGCCCCAGAAGACCCTCGGTCTGGGCGCCGACGGCATCACCACCGCGGTAGATGAAGGTGTCGATGAAAGCCTTGGCCTTGTACTTGTCTTCACGGGGTATGACGGTATAGAGCGTCTCCCGGGCGGGGCGCATGATGGCGCGCTGAACCGCGCGGAAAACCGCTTCGAAGATGATCAGTACAGCCAGCGAGGCAACAATCGCCAGGCCAATGAAGCCCAGTGCGGCCGTGATCGGCAGCATCACCAGTGCCACATGCACCCCCAGCCGTTTCATGACATGGCTGGCAACCACAAGCTGCAGAAACAGGGTCGCCAATTGTGTGGCAAGATCCACTTGGGCAAAAATGCCGGCGCGCATATCCACGTCGTCACCCAGGGCGGCCACCATCTGCAGGCGGGTGAAGTAGAGGAACGTGACCACAACCGCCAGGATGAGTACATAACTGGCAATACCCAGCATATACGGTGAGCGGAACACGGTGCGAAAACCCTCCAGGGCACTGCCGCCGATGATGGTGCTTTCCGGTACCAGGGGCGGGGCGTCCGGATCATCCGGATCCAGGCCCTCGCGCTCGGGTTGCAGCAGGGCCACGCCCCAGGCCGCGGCGATGGCCATGAGCAGGAACACCGAAGCAATCAACAGCAGGCTGGCCGCGCCCACCACTTCAGCCAGGGTCCAGGCAATGGAAGAGCCGAAAATGGCGCCGGTGGTGCCGCCTACGGCGATCACCCCGAACAGGCGCTTGCTCTGTTCCAGGGAAAAACGGTCGGCCATCAGGGCCCAGAACACCATGGTCAGGAAGAGATTGAACACACTCATCCAGATGTAGAACACATTGCCGGTGGTGATGCCCACCTGGTCCGGGGCAAATATCAGCAGGCTGGCAAAGATCAACAGATTGATGATGAAGAAGCCGTAGGTCGCCGTAATGAAAGTCAGGCGTCGGAAGCGGCTGACCAGCCAGCCGAACAGCGGATTGACGAACAGGGTGGCCACCAGTGTGCCCAGGAACAACCAGCGGATGGTGTCGATGCCCTGTTGCATGCCCAATGCGTCACGGGCGGGGCGCAGGGTCATGAGCGCGGTGAGGCAAAAGAAGAAATACAGGGCGGCCATCAAAATGGGTCCGAGCTCCCTGGGGCGAATGTTGAAATAACGCTTCAGCATGCTGGTCATCGGGGGCTCCCCTTGCTGCATACACGATTCAGCCGAATCGCGGTGGATTGTTGTTGTCGGCGCGCATCCGGCTCATTCAACCGGAGAGCAAAGCTTATACGCGGACTCCCGTGGCGTCCAGCCATGCTAGTGGGCCATGCGGATAATACGGTAACCTTCAGCCGCGCCACAGGCGCCGTGAGCTGCGTTGCACTCGCTTGAATTGGCGACCGCCAGTCCTGCACTCGCGCGCCTTGCCCACGGCGCTTGTGGCGCGGCTGATCATTACCTTATTTCCCGCATGGCCCACTAGCCCTTTCCGTGGAAGCTGGTCTGATGCAATGCGGCGCGCGGCAGCTTGATCTGTCCGTGCCGCAGGTCATGGGGATTCTCAATACCACACCGGATTCCTTTTCTGATGGAGGCCGTCTTGGCGCAACCGGTGAATCCGCTGCGCGGGGCGGCTTTCGTGTATCTGTCGATCAGGCTCTGCATCAGGCGGAAAGCATGGTGCGCGATGGGGCTGCGATTCTTGATGTCGGTGGTGAATCGACCCGCCCGGGAGCCCGTCCAATCAGTGTCCAGGAAGAGATGGAGCGGGTGCTGCCCGTGGTCGAGGCCATCGTCACGCGCCTGGATGTCTGTGTATCCGTGGATACCAGCAAGCCGGATATCATCCGGGAGGCAGCCGCACTGGGCGCAGGCCTGGTCAATGACGTGCGCGCCCTTCAATTGGAGGGGGCTCTGGAGGCGGTTGCGGAAACTGGTATGGCGGCCTGCCTCATGCATATGCAGGGCGAACCCGGCCACATGCAATCGGACCCGCGTTATGATGATGTCTGTCGCGATGTCAGGCACTTTCTGGAGCGGCGCGTGGAGGCAGCAGAGGCTGCCGGGGTTCTCCGTAATCGTCTGTTGATCGATCCGGGTTTCGGTTTCGGCAAGACGCTGGATCACAATTATCAATTACTGGCGCAGCTGCGGGAGTTGAGCCGACTTGGACTGCCTGTTCTGGTGGGTATGTCCCGCAAGTCGATGATCGGGCAGGTGGTCGATCGTCCGGTGGAGGAGCGCGCCGCGGGCAGTGTGGCCGCCGCAGTGGCTGCCGTGCTCGGAGGGGCCCGTATCGTTCGGGCCCATGATGTCGCCGAGACGGTCGATGCCTTGCGTGTATGCGCGGCGATACTGGAACGGAAGCCCGGTCCGGGAGCATGAAGGGGAGTGATCCAATGGAAAAGAAGTATTTTGGTACCGATGGCATTCGCGGTCGGGTGGGGGACTATCCCATCACGCCCGATTTCATGCTCAAGCTGGGCTGGGCTGCCGGCAAGGTGTTTGCCGAGCACCATCCGGGGCGCAGCCGGATCCTGATCGGCAAGGACACCCGGATCTCCGGTTATATGTTCGAGGCAGCCCTGGAGGCCGGGCTGAGCTCTGCTGGAGTCGATATCGGTATGCTTGGTCCCATGCCCACGCCTGCCGTGGCTTATCTCACACGCACCTTCCAGGCCCAGGC
>PWQG01000269.1 GCA_003556835.1 Gammaproteobacteria bacterium | reverse complement strand
GTTGACTCTGCCACCCTATCCGGGCATGTGCCCCTCTCAAGCGATTCCTTTACACCTTTCGGTTCATGTCGAGCAGGCCAAACGCTCACTGGACCACCTTGAGTACCGGCATGAGGAGAACAGCGACCCATAGAGATGCTAGCCGAGGCTCTGATTGATGAACTGGGGCTAGCGGGAAGCATCTGAGTCTATTCCGGCTACGTACGGAGAATGATCATTCAGATGGCCGATCACCTGACTGATTTGCGCCAGAGACTTCACCGGACGGCTTTGGGACCTCACCGCTGTGGTCTGCAATCACTACTACCATCTGGACTTCCGGGGCTCATTCTCGACCAAGGCCGTGTTCCCGCGCTGTTGCCGGATGAAGGCTGGAGTGACCTTGAGATCGCGGACGGGCAGGAAGCCGCGATCTTTTACCAACAGGCGCTGGCGGCCGATGATCCGGGTGCCCGAGAATCGACATTCAACAAACTGCGTGCCCATTGCGGACAGGACACGCTTGCCATGGCCAAGTTGATGGAGGCGCTCCGGGCTGTCCAGAAACGCTCATAAGCTTCCATCAGGCAAAATCCCCTTGAAGCCAGCCATCTAGGTAGGTGCGGATCTCACGCAGGTCGTCCAGTCGGCCGGTCAGAAAAATTGATTTCGGCGGGTATCCCTGAAACACCGGAGCATTGGAGGGACGGTTAATCCAGTCGCGTATATCGGCTTCTTCCGCCAGCAGCATTTCCAGTGCCCGCTCGATGCCCAGAATCAATGAAACCCGAATAGTCAGTTCCTCGGACACTGATTCCTCCCCCAGTCCGGTGGCCCGAAAGCCCTCAAATTGTGAAGGACTGAGCCCGAACACAGGCGGCATCTCATCTGGCGAAAAACCCCAGGCATCAAGGGTTCTGGTGGCCACCCGGAACGCGGTGGGCATGGCTTCGATCAATTCTTCCCCAAGGCCGTCTTTCATTCTACTTCCTCGCATTGGCTGTTGCTTCCCGGCATCGCTGCCAATATGACTCAGAAGGTTCTCAAATCCTGAGAATGGCCAGGGGCTTCAGGAGATGTGCATGGTGATCTCGCCGACTCTGAATCCTGCTTTCGTACAGGGTTGGTCAGTCACAGAGATAATCAGGCACGCCCATTCTCTTCTGCGCGGGAGACGCAGCAGCAAGCCTGGACTGCCCAGGACACCCTGGCCATGGTCAAGTTGATGCGGGCACTTCGGTCTGCCTGAATCTTGCTTAACTTCACACCTAGGCATACCCACCGTCGGCGATTCGGTCAAGGTAGGCGTGGACCGCGGACGCTCTGCCTTCCTTAAGCAAATCCTGGGCGGTCGTGTCGCCAAACCCAGCAATAGGTTGCGAACAATACCAGTCATAGGCCTTCTGGATATCGCCAGACCAGGGCATCACGCGCTCGAAAAGTTCCACCAACACATTCAATCGGCACTGAATATCCGGCGTCTCCTGACCGGAAAGTCCCACAGAATAGGCCAGATCGTCTTCTGTGACCCCCAGAGTTCTGGCCAGTGACGCAATGTCTACCGATCCATCTGATCGTCTGACACCGAGTATGCTTTCTGATGAGTGAGTCATGCCTGCTCCGGTCCAGTTCGGCTGCTGAGCTGATGGGAACATTGTAGCGCCGGCGGCTCTCAGTCCTTGAGAACGGCTTCTCTGGTGAGTCCGGGGTGGTGGAGAATGATTTTTTGATTCGGGCAGCCCTATTGAACCTAGATGGCCAGCTCGCTGAACAGGCCCCAAGCTGGTCCGGCTACAATAGGGATGGTGGAAACGGAGCCGCAACCATGCATGTGCCGCCATCAGAAATCGCCGACATTCTGGACCTGCCGGGCATGAACACCCTGCTCGGCCTTGCCGAGGTTTGCGAGCGCGGCCTGCCGGTCGAATCCCTGCACCGGCTCGCCCAAGCTATGTCATCCAACGAACAGGCCTTTCTCGACTGCTTTTTCTCCCGTTCAACCCTGCGACGGCGGCACCAAGGCGGAAAACTCACTCCCGACGAGAGCGACCGGGTCGTGCGGCTGGCATCGACCTGGCTGATGGCCCGGGACACGTTCGGGGATGAGGCGAAAGCGCACCGATTTCTGCACCAAGAGCACGCACTGCTGGGAGGCCGCCGGCCGTTTGATCTCGCCCGTGCCAGTGGACCCGGTGCTAAGGCTGTGGAACAGGTGCTAGGCCGGCTTCGCTACGGCACAGCTGCCTGACGAGCGCCACTGCACCTAGAGCATGGCCGGGGTGACGGACGAAGGGTTGACTCGCGCTATTGGTGTGCGGGGCCTTCAGCCTTTTCGTCCGGGCCCCGACCCGACTCTTCTTCCGAATCCCCCTCGCCCCGCTCCATGAAGGAACGCCGCTCAAGCATCGCACCCACCTCTTCCTTGCTCAGAGGATCGATTCCGTGGACTCGGAAGTAGAGTTCTTCCTCGAGCTTGCCCATAGCATTCGTCTCAGAATTCTTCTGTGGATGAACTTAGCACGCAACCCCGACAGCTGCCAGCAGGCGCCTCGTACGTCGAACCGAGGCACCCCCATCCGAAAAAACAACCGGGCACTGGCCGCGAGACAATCGGGCACCGGCTTCGCCGGATTCCTGTTGGGGTGGGGTTTGAGCACCCTGCAAGGGTTCACCCCAAACCCTTGCAACAGTCTTGCGCTATTCATAATTATCCTTGGCGCCATCTCCGAACTCTTCAGCAAAGTCCAGAAG
>PWQG01000420.1 GCA_003556835.1 Gammaproteobacteria bacterium | reverse complement strand
GTTTGCCATCATGCCACGCGCTTTCTTGGCGTAGAAGCTGATGATCTTGTATTGGCCGTTCTTGTAGTCCTTGAATACGGGACTGATGATGTCGGCGTTCAACTTCTTGCGATTGACGGCCTTGAAGTATTCGTTGGAGGCCAGGTTGATCAGCGCGGGATGTTTCTGTTTTTCCAGCTCCGCATTGAGAGCGTCGGTAATCTGATCACCCCAGAATTCGTAGAGGTTCTTGTGCGGACCGACCGGAAGGGAGGTGCCCATCTCCAGGCGATAGGCCTGCATCAGGTCCAGCGGTCGCAGCACCCCGTAAAGTCCGGACAGTATGCGCAGGTGTTTCTGGGCGAAATCACGGTCGGCCGCTTTCAGGCTGGCGACATCCAGACCGGAATAAACGTCCCCGGTAAACGCAAATATCGCCTGCCGGGCATTATCCTCATTGAATGGCCGCTGCCAGTTGGCATAGCGCTCGACATTGAGTTCGCCCAGCTTGCTGCTGATGTTCATCAGTTCCGACAGGTCATCGGGACTGTATTCCCGCAAGGTCTCCACCAGCTCGGCGGACTGGTCCAGGAAGTCCGGCTGGCTCAGTTTTTGACTGGGTACCGGGCTTTCAAAATCCAGGGATTTGGCCGGTGAGAGAACGATCAGCATCAGTTGTACCTCGGTCAGGTCTCGCGGGTGATGTCCAGCCACCAGTTCAGGGGGGTCACACCATCCTTCGGGTCATAGACGTTGCCATAATACCAGACACTATCGGTGTTCTGTCCCATGAACCGGTCCAGCAGGGCCTCGATATTCTGGAAGCCGATGGAGACATGGATGGTGTAGACCAACAGCTTCGGACTCTGGATGTCCAGGCGCCCGTCATGCAGTTCCATCGCCGGTGTCAGGGCTTCGGCCAGTGCCTCTGTGTTATGCTTGTGCAGCACACGCACACAGAGGTTTCCGCTGCGTCGCAAAAGCTCGTAGCCCTGCTCTGTCTCGGCCGGATAACGGATCAGATCCCCGGCTGCCAATCCGCGCACGAATGCGGGTGATTTTGTCAGTATGAACTCACCCGGACCACCGCCTGGCTGCACAAGCAGCTGCTCCAGAACCGGTTGGTCATCCGTTTTGTAGCCGGCCACCAGCTCAATGGTCCGGTTCAGATTGGTTTCCGTTTCGCGCTCGGTCATAGGTCCCTGTGCGTGCTGCGTAAAACACATCATTGTAACCCGAGTGAGGTTTATGCTGGAACTGCTGCAAAAATACGCCCTCCGATTTGCCTGGCTCCGAAAACCCGTTTTTTATGTTTTGATGGCGATGGTGATCGTCTTTGCAGCCACCATGCTGTTTTCGGGTTCGGGGAGCGAGGATTTGCTGCTGATTCCGGCCATTCTGCTGTTTGTCTGGTTCCTGCTGCTGTTTTCCTTCCTGAACCTGTTTGCCCATGTGCCGGAGCGGGTGCGTGAGGGCCGGCTGTTCGCCCGACTGTTTGGATCTTTGAAGCGGGGCTTTTACCATCTGTTTGCCATTGTCATGGTCGGCATCACCGTGGCTGTTGTAGTGACCACCTACCAGATGGTCATGGTCTGGTTGTATATGTACGTTTTTTAGGAGATAGGAATGGGCCTCAGAGAGGAAGAAGCCGAAGCTAAACCGAGTGGAAAACTGGCTTTGCAGACATTGGCAGTGAGGATCCGGTGTTTGCTGAGTCGACCTGGCGGTCACAGTGCTTCCAGCCGGGCGTAGGACATCACCAGCCATTTGGCGCCATGATCCATGAACTGGACCTGCACGCGGGCGTTGGGCCCGCTGCCTTCATAGTTCAATACCACCCCTTCACCAAACTTGCCGTGCCGCACCCGCTGACCCAGGCTGATCCCGGTCTGCGGGATCTGCGAGCCGGCACCGATGGCGCGGGAGCCATGGCCTTGCCGGGCGGGCGTGTTGCCCATTCCCGAGCGCCGCACCGTTGAATGCAGGCGCACCTTTTCGATCAGCTCATCGGGCAGCTCCCGAATGAAGCGCGAAGGACGGGTCATGTGCACGTCCCCGTGCAGACGACGGGACTCGGCATGGGTCAGATGTAGTTTCTGCATGGCCCGGGTGATGCCGACATAACAGAGGCGGCGCTCTTCCTCCAGGCCGTTGAGGTTGTCCATGGACATCTTGTGCGGGAACAGGCCTTCCTCCATACCGGCAATGAAGACCAGGGGAAATTCCAGGCCCTTGGCCGAATGCAGGGTCATCAATTGCACCGCATCTTCGTGTTCACCCGCCTGGGCATCCCCGGCATCAAGTGCCGCCTGGTCCAGGAAAGCGGACAGGATGGGCCGGTCTTCTTCCTCAGGCTCCTCGCTGTCTCCGTCTACCGGGTCCGTGGCGGTAAAGTCCTCGGCAAAGCTGCGGCCGGCATTGATCAACTCGTCCAGGTTTTCCAGTCGACCCCGCGCCTTCTCGCCGCCTTCCTTCTGATGGTGTGGAATCAGGCCGCTTTTCTGGATGACGTGATCGATGCGCTCACCCAGCTCCATGTCCTCGCTGGCCTCCGTCATACCGCTGATCAGTTCGAGGAAAGCCTGGACCGCAGTGGCTGCTCGGCCCGGCAAGAGCGAGTGTGTGACCGCCTGCTCACAGGCTGACCACAGGGACAGCTCGTTCTCACGCGCCATGGCTCGCAGTTGATCCAGGGTCTTGTTGCCAATGCCCCGGGTCGGTGTATTGATGACGCTCTCCATGGCCGTGTCGT
>PWQG01000054.1 GCA_003556835.1 Gammaproteobacteria bacterium | reverse complement strand
GACTCAGCGACCGTAGTGTAGGGGGTGCCGACCCCGCGGATCTTGATGCTGTCGCCACCGTTTTTCTCGAACCACTTGAGGTACCAAGCCTCGATCTTCTCCATCGCCTCCTCGATGGGCTTCAGCTCCTGCTTGTGCCGAGCCTTCACCTCAGCTTTCTGGTCCCTGAGCTGCAGATACTTCTTCGTGACTTGCTCTATCGTTGGCATGCTGCCTCCTTCTCTCACGCGGGTGTCACGTAAAGAATTGTACACTGTATGGGGCTGGTGTCAAGCGCCCCGACTATCGACGACGCGGTCCAGCAAGACGTTCTGGATCTTCTGCTTGTTCTTCAATCGGGCATACATCCTCCTCTCCACAGCCGTGCCGTGGATGTTGACGATCAGGGTGTTGTGCTTCTGACCTGGCCGGGTGATCCGGCCGTTGGCCTGCTCGTAAATGTCCGCCGAGTTGGGCGGGGCGTACCAGATGATGGTGCTTGCTGCAGTGAGCGTCAGCCCGTGCGACATGGCCGCCGGCTGGGCCACGATGACATCCACTGAGGAGCCGTTCTGGAACCCGTGGAATACATCGTCCCGGTCGGACTTCTTGACGCCGCCGTGGATGACCCCGACTCGGTGCCCAGCGTCCCGCAGGATGTCGGCCAGCCCCTCCACCACGCCGACAAACGGGGCGAACACGATGGCTTTGCCGAGGCTGGCGCCAATCAGGTCCTGGGTCTCATCGACGCGGGGCTTGCACGGGATGACCAGCGTCTTGTCTTCGGTGTTGCCGCGGTCGTAAAGGATGCCACATGCGATCTGCACCAGCTTCATGGCCTTGACCGCCTCGTTGACCGCCGTGACTTCGCCGTTCTCCACCTGGGCCCTCAGCGTGGTCTCCATGGCCTTGTACGCCTTGTTCTGCTCCGGAGTGAGCGGCACCACGCGGTCGGTGAAGGTGGTCGGCGGTAGGTCGACACACTCCTCCCGGGAGAACCGGATAGCCGGCTGCATGGCCTCCTGCACGATGTCCATGGCGTTCTTGCGGGGGACCCAACTGAACTGGCTGACCTGCCGGAGCACCTGCTGCTTGAAGCGGGTGAAGTATCGAGGCACCGATTCGGGTGTGATGAGCCGGCACTGCGCCCATGCGTCCGATGGGCAGTTCGGCACCGGCGTGGCTGTCAGACCCCAGCACGCCTTGGGAGCGGCACCCTTGTTGATTACGGTGTTGAGTGCCTTCCACCGGCCAGTCCGAGCATTGCGGGCGCACTGTGCCAGCTCATCCACGACCACATGGGTGATGTCGGTGCGGCCCTTCAGCTGCTCCTGCAGAATCTTCACGCCGTCGTGGTTGGTGATGTAGATGTCAGCCTCTTGCGCGAGCATCTTGCGCCGTCTCTCTCGGCTGGCGTGCAGCACCATGAAGTCGAGGTGCGGGAAGTGCTCGAACAGGGCATCGCCCCAGGTCAGCTCCAGCGTACTGAGTGGGCTGACCACCAGCAGCTTTTCGGCCAGGCCCTGACTGCGGAGGTAGTCGTAGGCCCACAGCGCCGCCAGCGTCTTCCCGCTACCCAACCCGTTGAGGACGTAGGCTCGCCGGTTCAGGGTGAGGAACGCAGCGGTGGCCAGCTGGGCCTCGAACGGGTTGGCGATGACAGCACTGCGAGACCAGTCGTAATGGTGGAGGATCGGACTGGGTGCCTTAATCCCCATGTTGGTGAGGGCGCGCACCTCGTCGACCCGATGCGGCAGCGCGAGCATTTGCCGGCCCCGGACAGTGACCTCCTTGGCGTGCGGCACCATGGCCTTGATGCGCTGCGGCGTCCGGCTCCGGATGAGCAGTGCTTTATGCCGATCCGAGATTATCATCCATGCACCTCCCGGGAACCCCAACCCCCGATCTCTGGCGGCATGGCCAAGCCCTTCACGCCCATCAGGGTGTGGGCCACGAGCATGGCGTTAGGGTCTCGACGCTCAACCAGATCCACCTCCACCGACTCCAGCATGGCGCTGGCGGCACTCACGGACTCGATGACGGCGGCACACCCCCCGGCGCCCCAAATCTCCCGGATGCGGTTCCTCTGGTTGGGGGTCGCCTTGGCCCACAGCTTGGCCGGGGTGCGCGGGTTCTTCACTGGGGCCTTGGTCTCCATGCCGAGAAAGATGCCTCGATGGCATACGATCAGGTCGGGGATGCCGACCACACCCATGCCGTTCTGCACCGGCATGTACCACCATGCGCCACGCGACTTCAGCAGGCGCTTTACTTGATCCTTGAGCTTGCCTTCAGGAGTCATCGCGCCTCCCGTTGAACTCGCAGCTGAGGACTGGGCAGTGTTTGCGGCAAAGGCCCGACGGATTAGGCGGCCAGTGGCCTCTTTCGTGGGCCAACTCCAGCTTTCGCACCTTGGGTTGGAAGTGCTGCCAAATCTCGGGCACCTGGTCGCGGGTAAATGTGTCGCTATCGGCTTTCCCTTCCTTGAGCCAGATAAAGGTGGTCTTTACGACCTCCAGCGAGGAGTGGGTAGCAAACATCATGCCGGCGAACAGCTTGAGCTGGTCACTGTCCAGTTTGCGCTTGCCTGTCTTCCAGTCACCGGCCCAGGCCTTGGTGCCGTTGATAACTGACACGTCGATGATGCCCCGCACCCATGCGTCCTTGGCGAAGAACTTGGTAGGCTCCAGGTTGGGATTCAGGCACAGCTTGCGCTCTGCGTGCAGCTCACCAGGGGAGTCCAGCACTTTCTTCGCG
>PWQG01000345.1 GCA_003556835.1 Gammaproteobacteria bacterium | reverse complement strand
CGCACCGCCAGTAATGAGGAGTTTCATAGAATAAGAGCTACAAGGATCAAGGAGACAAGGGGGCAAAGGGGCCGTAGATACGACGGTGGTCCGCTTGGTTCAGACCCCTGCCATTGAGATATTCATGTACTGAGTGGCGATGGCATACATAGTGCTCGCCGCCGGGAGTCTGACCCGGCGCGGTGTAATCTCAGCAGCTTTTTCTGGCTGAATTTCGTTAGCTCGCTAGTAAAAATCGACACTTTTGCCGAAAACGCCATTCCACGAATTCAGCGGCACTTTTGCCGCTGGGCCGGCAATTTTGCCGTTTTGCTGCCCTGCCCCGCCGCCCGCTTGGTGGCCAAAATCGGCATTTTTGCCGAAAATCGCGTTTCGCGGAATCCGCGGCAAAAGTGCCGGAAATGCGATTTCACGTTTCGGACGGCTTCGCCAATCTATTGATTTTAAACAACATTAGCGATAATGGGAGGCTGCCGACCCGGTCAGATCTCATGCAGCCTTCTCTATCTGCTTATAAAGTGCATCAGGTGCTAGGTCTGCACCGTTAGGCCAACAGACAACCCCAAATTCATCAATGGATACCAAGGAAAAAAAAGCGGGATCTCTCAATGGCTCGAACACTGGTCCGAACAACCTATCCTTGACCGAAACAACACCACTGGAGCCATCTGCAAAGACTACACGCAACCGATAATTGGGCAGTGCTTCTACACAAGTAACCTTGTACATGGCTATTACTCCAAGGGCTCAATCTTTTTAAGCGGATAATGCTGCCTAGCTAAATCCCAATCTTCCATCAGTTCTTCGCGATATTCAACAGCCCATTCAATCACCATCGCGAGTGCACGCTTCGGAAGTCTGCCCTCCATCAGCTCAAGCGTCTGGATTGCGATGATTGCTTCATGTTCACCATAGTAAGCATGAAAGTGAGGCGGATTATGATCATCGTAGTACATACGGATCAAAATACCGAAAAATGAAGATATGGTTGGCATATTCTTATGTTTTTTCAGAAAAACCAATCACTTATGACTAAATATTATTCCCTGTTCCCGAGCTATACGGTGAATCGGCAGTTCTTCGAGGTTAGGTGCCGCCAGTATCACATCCACCTTGCGGCCCTGCGTGGCGCGCATGACCTTGACGCTGAGCCAGGCCGACAGGCGTGCTGGATGCTCAACCGCTTCATCGAGCTTCACCATGAGGTCGATATCGCCGCCCTTGGCGGCGTCATCAAGGCGGGAGCCGAAGAGCCGGACAACGGCCCTTTCGCCACAGTTTTCGGTAACCACTGCCTTGATGGCATCAATGTCAGGCTGAGATAGACGCATTTTCCCTCACAGCAGCGTGCCCTTTTCACTGGCGGTCTCGTGGATCGGAAAACGCTTCAACATGGGAGCCTCCAGCAGAACATCGATCTTCTGCTCCCCGAGTTTCATGACGATAGCCCCTTCGAGGCGCGCACAGTCCCAGGCCGGGTTATCGACGGGCTGGGTGACCGTGACCATCAGGTCGATGTCGCCGCCCCTGGCAGCGTCGTCAACGCGCGTGCCGAAGAGCCGGACCTCGGCCTCCTTGCCGAAGATATCGGCAGCGGCCGCCTTGATGACAACGATTTCGTGCTGATTCAGTCGCATGGCTCAGCGCTTGAAGACCTCATCGAGGGTGGTGGCGGTGAGGATCCTAGCTACCCAGGTATCCAGTTGTTCGTCACTGGCTTGCTTCAGGCGCTCATCGACCCAGGGGGGAAGCTCGCTGAACTTCAGCTCGATCTGTTTGCGTAGCATGCCTTCCACCCCTTCGTGCCGGCCTTTCTGCATGCTTTCTGTTTGCAAACGCTCTACCAATCCGGTCATGGCGGTGCTCTCCTGCGGATAGCGGGATTCGTACAGCTGTCGTTCCGCGTCGCTCAATCCCGTGTAAATATCGATAAAATCCAAGTATTTGATCTGCTTTTCGATATTGGGTTCCAGTGTCAGCAGTCCCTCGATCGCCTTGGCGTAGATCTCGACCTTCTTCTCCGGCGTCCACTGCATGTTGGGCAGGTTCAGCCGAGCGACCAGGTTGTCGCTATCAAGGTACCGCGCGGCGGGAGTCGCCGCCAGCACGCAGGCAATGTAGTCAAAGGCCAGGTAGCGATGCGATTCGCTGCCCAGCGCCAGCTGCCGAGGTATTCCCGGGTAGTCATGCAGAAAGATCACCACCGGCACCACCCGCTGGGTGGCCAGCAGCTCGGCCAGGTCCAGGCAGTAGTGGGCGAGGCGATAAATCGAGAAGCGCTGCGGGTTCGTCTCCTCCTCGAGCACGAACAGCAGGGCCTCGCGACGTCCGTCCGGCCATTCCACCAACAGCGGTACATCCAACTCGCGAAAGCGCTCGCCTAGCCGCTCCTTGAGTTGCTCCTGGCGCAGCGGGGTGATGGTCACGCTGGCATCGATATCCTGCGCCTCGTTAGCGGCGAAGAAGGCCAGCGCCTCACGCGGATAGTCGAGAATCAGGTTCTTGAAGTTCTGGTCGTGGCTGACAGGACGTGCCATGGCGCTTGCGCTCCTCCTGTCTATACTGGCTATCTATCCAGTATAGTCCAGCCCGACAGGACCGGGGGTGCCATGGCTCGTGATATTCGCACCGGAGAGCTCGCCGAGCCCGATGAGGCGGTGGTGGAGTTCGAACGCCTTCCCCAGGTGGTGAAGCGCCTGTCGGCCCGGGCGCGCCGCCATATCGCCAACAGCGTATCG
>PWQG01000282.1 GCA_003556835.1 Gammaproteobacteria bacterium | reverse complement strand
GGTGTTTGCGCTTGATCACCACTTCTTCGCCGCTGCGCAGCCGCGCGCCATGGACCTGGGCGACGGAGGCGGAAGCGATCGGCTCAAGGTCGATCCGGTCGAAGTGCTCGCGCCATGTCGCCTCCAGGGCGGTGTCGACCAGTTCGTGAATGGTGGGGCTCTGGAAGCCGGGCACCCGGTCCTGCAGGCTCTGTAGCTCATCGGCAATGGCATGGGGCAGAAAGTCGCGCCGGGTGGACAACAGCTGGCCGAACTTGATGTAGATGGGCCCCAGTTCCTCCAGCGCGGCGCGTAGACGCACCGGAGCCGGCTGCTGCCGCAACGGGTGTTTCGCCCAGGGCAGGCCGCCAAGGGCAATCAATGGTCGCAACAGGCGTGCCAGGCCACGCGTGCCCGTAATCTGGTCAAGCCGGTACTTGGCAATGACGGTGAGGATTTTCAGTAGTCGGGGCAGATGCGACACAATGCGGCCTTGCTTGCAGGCTGAGCACTCTCAGCGGCATGGGAACAGCTGGCAAAGATAGCATCATCACTCAAGGTCGACAAGGTGGCCGGGTGGCGCAAGCGCCTGTATTGCGAGGCTTTCAGACGCGAAGCAACTGAAGCTCGATGCTGCGCAGAAGCAGTTTCAGACCGAGTTCGGGTACCACTTCCGGGGGGTGGTGCAGGGCCAGTTCTTCACAGATGGCGGCAAAATGTTCACCGCGCTGGATGGCCTTCAGGAAAGTCGCCATATCCGGATTGATCTGCTGGAAGTGCATGGTGAACTGCTGGCGATGGACCAGGAAATCCGCCTCTTCCGGGAGTCGGTCGACCCCGAAGGGAGCACTTCCGGCTTCCACCGAGTCATCATGGAAGTGGGCCTTCATGGCTTTCCAGTAGGTTTCCAGGTCGAAGTGGCTGCGCATCAGGGTCCAGTCCTGCGTCGGTGTCCAGCGGGTTTCCGGCCAACGGGATTGGGGTAGCTGCTGCAGTTGCGACATGGCATAGGCGGGCTCGTCAGCGCGGTCAAACAGCTGGATGAACAGGGTTTCAAGCTGGACGATATCCAGCAGGGCCGGCAGGCGACCGTACTGCTCATGCTGGCAGAGAAACCCGTGCAATTCCTCACTGAGCGCCGACATGCTGCCGGGTCTTGGTGGGTGCGCCTGCAGGTAATTGAGCCAGAGCGAAGTGAATGCTTGCTCACCCAGTGTCTGCCAGGTCAGGGAATACAGCTCGCTGGCGATGCCGATCAGACGCTGGTGGTAGGCATTGTTGTAGATGCCCAGGGCTTCGGTCTGGCTGATCTGGCTATGGGGCGCGAATAGTGCCTCGATAGGCTCTTCCGACTCACTGAGATCCTGCGGGCGGGTGACCCACTGCCAGAACTGCTCCTGTTCCTCGCGCCAGTCCATGGCTCAGCCGACCAGCGCCGTATCCGGCCGTTCGCGATCGTGCAGCGCCTGTTGCTGCAGCCTGCGCGCCTGGTCCAGTTCCCGGAGCAGCTCGTCCATGGGCGGTATCCGGTCATCCCGTTCGAGCAGTGTGGCGACCGGACCGAAGCGCTGGCAGGCCCGATAATACAGATTCCAAACCTCGTCACAGACGGGATGGTCATGTGTGTCGATGATGTGGCTGCTGTTATGGGTATGACCGGCAAGATGGAACTGGCGCACACAGTCCGGGTTCAGCGTCTCGATGTATTGCAGCGGATCAAAGCCGAGATTGAAGCTGCTGACGTAGACATTGTTCACATCCAGCAGGATTTCGCAGCCGCTGCGCTCCACCAGTGCATTGATGAAATCCACTTCGCTCATCTCACAGGATCGGAATTGCAGGTAGGTGGAGGGATTTTCCAGCACGATCCGGCGTTGCAGGTACTCCTGGATGGCGTCCACCTTGTCGCATACCTGCCGCAGGGTTTCTTCGCGGTAGGCGATCGGCAGCAGGTCGTGTGACGTGCGGCCATGCAGGCCGGTCCAGCAGATGTGGTCGGAGACCCAGGCGGGCTCGATATCGTCGATCAGGGCCCGCAGTTGATCGAGGTATTCCCGGTCCGGTGCCTCGGCGCTGCCGATATTGAAGGAAAGACCATGCAGGACGATCGGATACTGTTCGCGTACCTGTCTCAGTATGGCTCGCGGGCGGCCGCCGGGGGCGAGATAGTTCTCGGTGATCACCTCGAACCAGTCCACACCGTCGGGCCGCTGTGTCAGTACGGTCTCATAATGGGGGCGACGCAGCCCCAGGCCGAAGCCCAGCATGCTCATGGTCTCCCCTTGCCCTGTCGGGCGTTCAGATGGATGTCAGGATGGTGCCGCCCAGCTTCTCGCAGAGTTCGTCGGACAGGCTCTTGTCCGAGGAATACACACCCACGAACCCGATGGCGTGGCAGTCGTTCTGACCAGCACAGGCAGCATTGTCATTACCCTTGCAGGCACTGAGGCCGGCGCAGGTGAATACGTCATTGCAATAGGTCAGCTCCGCAGGGGCACCGGTGATGTGTTCGCCGGGAGCCATGGTCAGGCTGTTGACAGCCGTGCCACCGGCCACCTGACACAACACGGACGAGAAGTTGTCATTGCCGGAGCTGATGCTCACCAGGCCTTCAGCGCCTTCCACGCCTTCGCACTGGGCAACCTTGACCGGACCTTCTCCGTTGCTGGCTGATTCCTGGGCGTTCGAGATTTCCCCGCCGCAGCCCGTCAGCATCAATGCAGCGGCGGCTGAAGCCAGTTTGATGCCATCGGATCGGTTCATGCTTTTCATCGATATACTCCCCTTCTGAAGTCACAAGGCCCCGTGGCGTTGCTGACTGAATACGTGCTGGTGCTGATTGTGGATTATCTCAGGCCTGTCGGTGAATACAAGGATCATGCGATTGCTGAGTCAATTTGTCGCATCCAGATCGACCTGTTCCAGCCGCTGCAGCCGCGCCTGCAGTCGGTCGATACGCAAACGAAGCTCGTCATTGCGCTCGCTGAAGTACCTCAGCTCTTCCCGACCGGGCAGGAGTCGCGCTTCTTCCTGCAAATATTCGGCAGTGACCTGCTGAATCCGCTGCAGGGACTCGCGCGCATAGCGTCCACCCTGCCTGCTCATGCGGCCGACCTGATGGGTGAACACATCGCCGAGCCAGGGCGCAAGCCGGTCTTCCCAGTCGATGTCCAGGTCGGCGATCAGGCGATGCATATCCGCCATCAATGCGCTGTCACCGGAGAGTTCAATATTGTGTTCGTGCAGGGCGTGTTGCGCATTGTCGCTGAACAACAGTGCGCTCAAGGCCGGAGCAGAGCCGCATATGCTGCAGTCGGCCGGATCTTCGCTGTGGGCAAGAAGGCGGATGCCGGTGCTGGTGGTCTGCAGGGTACATTGCCAGGGTACGGGACCCGTGCAGCGCAGCAGCAGGCTGCGGTTCGCGCCGATGCGCTGCAGGCGTATGCGACTGAGGCTGTCGAGGGACAGGGCGTGGTTCAGCAGTCCTTCGACGGGAGCCAACAGGGCGGTCATCAGCAGACTCATGCGCGGTTCTCCCGGTCAGTCCTGTGCCTTGTAGCCGATATGCACGGCGCAGATGCCATCCATGATGTTGTGGTAGCGGCAGTCTACAAAGCCGGCCGTCTCCATCATGTCCTTGAGGCTGTCCTGATTCGGATGCATACGAATGGATTCGACCAGGTAGCGATAACTGTCGGCGTCACCCGTGACGAGCTTGCCGGCCGCTGGCCAGACTTTCGACCAGGCATTGTAGGCACGGCCCAGCAGCGGATTGCGCGGGGTGGAGAACTCCAGCACCAGGGCACGTCCGCCGGGTTTGAGGGTTCGCAGCATGGAGCGCAGGGCGGCGTCCTTGTCCGTGACATTGCGCAGGCCATAGGCAATGCAGATGCAATGGAAGCTGTCGTCGGCAAAGGGCAGCTGCTCGGCATTGATCTGGGCGATGCTGATGTTCGCGGGCGCGCCGCGGTCGATCAGCCGATCCCGGCCCACGCGCAGCATGGAGGCATTGATGTCACCGAGCACAACCTGGCCCTGCTCTCCCACCAGGGGGGCAAAACGCAGACTGAAGTCACCCGTGCCGCCAGCCAGGTCCAGCACGCTGTGCCCGGGCCGCAGGCCGCTGAGCTCGACGGTGAAACGTTTGATGATGCGGTGTGTGCCCAGGGAAATGAGGTCATTCATGGCGTCGTAGCGATTGGCCACGGAATGGAAGACCTGGCCGACCCGCTGCGCCTTTTCCGCGCGAGGCACCTGCTGGTAGCCAAAATGGGTGCTGTCCTGGTCGTTGGCGCTGTCGCCGTTTTCGGGTTGCCTGGTCTGGGTCATGGTTCCTGAATCTTAATGGCTTGTGTGCCCGGAGGCAACGGATCGCGGCGTCCGCCGCCGCGTTCGAGTCTGTCCAGATAATCCTTCCAGCGCTGTTCCTGCTCGCTGCCGAGCTGATGCAGATAGTCCCAGCTGTAGATGCCCGAGTCATGACCATCATCAAACAGCAGGCGGATGGCGTAATGCCCGACACTTTCGATGTCGCGGATCTGCACCTGCCGTTTGCCGGTCTGCAGCACGTCCTGACCGTGACCCCGGACTTCAGCCGAGGGTGAATACACCCGCAGGAATTCGGCTGGCAGCTCGAATTTCGTGCCGTCGGCATACTGCAAGCTCAGTACGGCGGACTTGCGGTGTAGCTGGACCTTCTCGGGTATCCGGCTCATGGATGCACTGCTCCCGGACCGTGGCCGTCTCAGAGAATGAAACGGCTTAGGTCCTCGTTGTCGGCGAGGTCGCTGAGCTGGCTTTCGACGTAGGCCGCATTGATCTCCAGGCGTTCTTCACCGCTGGCACGGATGTCCGAGGCGGTGAAGGATACTTCCTCCAGCAGGCGCTCCATGACCGTATGCAGCCTGCGGGCACCAATGTTCTCGGTGCGTTCGTTGACCTGCCAGGCGATCTCGGCGATCTTGGCAATGCCGTCCGGGGTGAAGGCTATCTCCAGGCCTTCGGTACCCATCAGGGCCACATACTGTTCAGTCAGCGACGCACTGGGCTCGGACAGAATGCGCTCGAAGTCATCGGCCGTCAGGGCATTGAGTTCGACCCGGATGGGCAGCCGGCCCTGCAGTTCGGGAATCAGGTCCGACGGCTTGGACAGATGGAAGGCGCCCGAAGCGATGAACAGGATATGGTCGGTGCGTACCGTGCCGTACTTGGTGCTCACCGTGGAGCCTTCGATCAGAGGCAGCAGATCGCGCTGTACCCCTTCGCGCGACACACCACTCTGGCCGCTATCATTTTTTACCGTGACCTTGTCGATCTCGTCGATGAAGACGATACCGGTCTGCTCGGTGACCTCGATGGCGCGGTTCTTGATCTCTTCCTCGTTGACCAGTTTAGAGGCTTCTTCCTCCTTGAGCAGGCGCAGGGCGTCCTTCACCGGTAGGCGGCGAGTCTTCGCGCGACCGGTGTTCATATTGGAAAACATGTTTTTCAGCTGGCTGGTCATTTCCTCCAGTCCGGGGGGTGCCATGATTTCCACATTGGCCGAGTCAGTGATGCTGACTTCGATTTCCTTTTCGTCAAGCTCCCCTTCGCGTAGCTTCTTGCGGAAAACCTGGCGGGTGGCGTTGTCGCCGTTGTCCCGGGCTGCATCGCGCTCATTGCCGTGGCGCGCCGGGGGCAGCAGGGCGTCGAGCACACGCTCTTCGGCGGCATCTTCAGCCCGGTGTTGGACCTTGCGGACCTCTTCCTCGCGCAGCATCTTGATGGCACTGTCGGCCAGGTCACGGATGATCGAATCGACGTCGCGGCCCACATATCCGACTTCGGTGAACTTGGTGGCTTCCACCTTGATGAAGGGGGCATTGGCCAGGCGAGCGAGGCGGCGGGCGATTTCGGTCTTGCCCACGCCAGTCGGGCCGATCATCAGGATGTTCTTGGGGGTGATTTCCTGGCGGATCTTTTCATTGAGTTGCATCCGGCGCCAGCGATTGCGCAGCGCAATGGCCACGGCGCGTTTGGCCGACTTCTGGCCGATGATGTACTTGTCCAGTTCCGAGGCGATTTCCCGGGGAGTCATGGTCGACATGTTAGCTATCCAGTTCTTCAATGACGTGTTGGTGATTGGTGTATACGCAAATGTCGGCGGCAATGCCGAGGCTTTTTTCGACGATGTTGCGTGCATCCAGTTCGGTGTTCTGTACCAGGGCCAGGGCGGCCGCATGGGCGTAGTTGCCGCCACTGCCGATGGCGATGATGTTGTCTTCCGGTTCGATGACGTCGCCATTGCCGGTGATCATCAGGGTGGCTTCCCGGTCAGCGACGATGAGCAGGGCTTCGAGCCGTCTCAGGGCGCGTTCGGTGCGCCAGAGCTTGGCCAGCTCGACGGCGGAGCGCACCAGTTTGCCCTGGTGTTTTTCCAGTTGTTCCTCGAAGCGTTCAAACAGGGTGAAGGCGTCGGCGGTGCCGCCGGCGAAGCCGGCGATGACCTGATCCTTGTGCAGGCGCCGGACCTTGCGGGCATTGCCCTTGAGTACGGTGTTGCCCTGGGAGACCTGGCCGTCGCCACCTATGACGACCTTGTTGCCACGTCTTACTGAAACGATGGTTGTGCCGCGGTATTGCTCCAAAACGGCGCTCCTTAGTGTGCGTTGGAATGGGTTTGTTGGACCGGGTTGATCTGATATGGGGGTGCTGGCGGTCGTTTCAAGACGTGCACGGTCGATTTCAGCGATTTCCCAATGTGATCCGCATGCTGTCGATGTTGTTGTTGCGCAGCACACGCTCCGCCTGCCCCAGTTGCTCACGTCCGTGGTAGGGGCCGGCCTGGACCAGGAACAGGGTGCGGCCGAGCAAGGCTTCCTGGCGCACCTGTGTCTGCAGGCCGAGCCCGATCAGCCGGTCACGCTGGGCGATGGCGGCCGATTCCTGCTGGAAGGCTCCGGCCTGAAGCATGTAGCGGTTGCTTCCCGGCGGTGGTGTGCTGTCTGTCGGTGGCGCTGGACTGTCGCTGCGGCTCTCTTCCTGCACGGGCGGTGGTGGGCTGCTGCGTGGCGTGCTGCCTTCCAGCGGACTGGTGTCCACAACCACTTCGTAATTAGGCAGTTCCCGGTAGAACTCGAGTTGCAGTCGTTGTGCGGCCCGCTCGAGCTCTTCGGTCAGCTGACCTTCGGCTTCTTCTTGCGCGGGTTCAGCCCGGGCCACGGTTTCACCCTGCTGCCCTGCTAGCGGCGGCACGTAACCGGACAGATAGGCCAGGAAGCTGATGAAAAAGCCCAGGGCGAGCCCCGTGACCAGTCCGGTCAGCAACAGGGTGGTCGGGGAGCCGGAGGATTTGGCGGCCGGACGGGCGGATTGCTCCGATGCCGGCGGGGAATACTTCTTGGCAAAATCCTGGACCATTCCGGGGCTCCTTGGAAAGACTCCCATTATCCTGTGCAGGATGGTGGCTTACAACCACCGCGTCAAAGCATGTCGAGCGGGTCGACATCAATAGACCAGCGTACGCGACGGCTGTCTGGATCGGCTTCGAGCTGCTGGCACAATGCAGTCAGCAATCCCTGCAGGGTGCTGCGCCGCGGACTGCGCAGGATGAGTTGGGCCCGGTAGCGGCCGGCACGCTTTTCCATGGGGGCCGGCAGTGGACCGGTCAGTTCCACCGTGGCTGTGCCCTCGTCTGCGTGCTGTGCCAGCAGGGCTTCGGATTGGCGTCGGGCATTCTGCAGGAAATTGGCTGCGGCGCCGGCAGTGGCGGCCTCGGCGCGCAGCAGGGCCAGTTGTGAATAGGGAGGCATGTCGGCTTCGGCCCGTTCACCCAGCAATTGCCCGGCCAGCCCATGGTAACCATCATGGATCAGTGTCTGCAGGGATTGGTGTTCCGCATGCCGGGTCTGGATCAATACCTCGCCGGGCTTGTCGGCGCGTCCGGCACGGCCGGCGACCTGTACCAGCAGTTGCGCCATGTGTTCCTGGCCCCGAAAGTCGGCGCTGAACAGGCCACTATCGGCATCCAGCACCGCCACCAGGGTGACGTCCGGAAAATGGTGTCCCTTGGCCAGCATCTGGGTGCCCACCAGGATGCAGGGCTGCCCTTTGCGGATATCGGCCAGATGTTCGTCCATGGCCTCTTTGCGTCGGGTCGAATCACGGTCAATCCGGATCACCCGGTGTTCCGGGAACACGTTCTGTAGCAAGTGTTCACTGCGTTCTGTGCCCAGGCCAACCGGGACAAGATCATGCGACTGGCAGTCGGGGCAGTGCCGGTCCGGCGGTCTGCGCCGTTCGCAATGGTGGCAACGCAGATGCAGTGGGGAGCGGTGCAGGGTCAGGCGCGCATCGCAGTGTGAGCACTCGGCGACCCAGCCGCAGTCGCCGCACTGCAGCACCGGGGCAAAGCCGCGCCGGTTGATGAACACCAGAACCTGGTTGCCTGCATCCAGGTGGTGACGGATGCGGGTCAGCAGTTCGTCCGCAAAACCCTCCTGCAATCGCTGGCCATTGATGTCCAATAGCTCAAAACGGGTCTTGCGTCGGGCCCCCGGGCGCTCATACAGACGCAGATGGCGGTATCTGCCCTGCCGGGCATTGTGCAGGCTTTCCAGGGCGGGCGTCGCTGTGCCCAGGATGATATTGATGTCTTCCTGGCGGGCGCGCATCACCGCGAGGTCGCGGGCCGAGTAGCGGAATCCATCCTGCTGCTTGAAAGCCGTGTCATGTTCCTCATCGACAATGATCAGTCCGGGGTTCTGCATGGGAGTGAACACCGCAGACCGGGTGCCGATGATGATTCCCGCGCTGCCATCGCCTGCCCGCAACCAGGCATCGAGGCGTTGACGATTGGTCAGGCCGGAATGCAGGACGGCGATCGGGCGCTGGAAGCGCTGCCGGAAGCGGTGGATGGTCTGTGGTGTAAGGTTGATCTCCGGTACCAGGATCAGGGCCTGACGACCCTGCGCGAGTACCTCGGCGATGATCTGTAGGTAGACCTCGGTCTTGCCACTGCCGGTCACCCCGTCCAGCAGGTGACAACTGAAACCTTCCAGCTCCCCGAGCACCGTTTGCACCGCCTCTGACTGTTCCTGATTCAATGATAACGGCTGTGCTGCATCCTGATCGGCAGTATCAGTGTCCGCTTTGGGCCAGGGACGGACCTGCGCTTCCTTGCCCTGTCGCAGGGCAACCGGCAGCAGGCTGTGGAGGGCTTCACCCACGGGGTGCTGGTAGTAGGCGGAGGCCCACTGGCAGAGTCGTAAAAGATGTTCCGGAATCAAGGGCTCCCGATCGAGCACCTCGAGGGCGGGTCGCAGCCGACCCGTTTCCACATCCTGTTCATGTGTCAGTTCCAGCAGGATGCCGACCAGTTGCCGGCGGCCGAAGGGAATCCGGACACGGATGCCGGGCCGTAGTGCGTCGATTTCCGGTCCTGTCAGGGTTTCCGGGGGCTGGTAGACAAAACTCCGACGCAGTGGAGTGGGCACGGCAATGCGGAGTAGTGGGGAAGCCTTGGGCATGGGTGTCGCGATCCGGACGGGTCAGTCAAGGCAGGCATGGTAACGGGAAGTGTGCGGGAGTGCCAGGCAGGAAGCCGATCGTGGATGTTTCCGCATGGCCCACTAGGGTATACTGTCGCGCTGAACCGTGATGGAGATGAGGAATCCCGATGACTTTGGAGTCCGTGCCGGCAGAGTTGCAGTCGCTGCGTGAACAGATAGACCGTCTGGATCACGCCCTGGTGTTGTTGCTGGCCAATCGCTTTGCACTGACCGGAAGGGTCGGGCAGCTGAAAGCCGAAGCGGGATTACAGGCCTGCGATCCGGCGCGCGAACAGGATAAGCTGGACGTGGTGCGCGCCCTTTGCCAGGAACATGGCCTGGATGAATCGCTGATGGCCGAAATCCTCGAGCTTGTCATGCGGGAAGTGGTGAAAAATCACGAACGAATCCGCGGAGCGCATACGCTTTGAGTCTGCTGATCCGGACCGATTATTCCTTGCGTCCGGCGCTGACTCTGCTACAATTCATCCCCTTTTTTGCGGCACATACGCGGCGAGACCGTACAATATTGATGAGGTAGTGACATGAAAGCCGAAATCCACCCCAAGTACGAGGCGATTAAAGCGACCTGCAGTTGTGGCAACGTGGTTGAGACCCGTTCCACGATCGGCAAGGATATCCTGATTGATGTCTGCTCCGAATGTCACCCGTTCTACACGGGCAAGCAGAAGATCATGGATAGCGCCGGTCGTATCGATCGATTCAACAAGCGTTTCGGCAAGCGCGCAGTCAAGTAAGACCTGCATTCCGTCGTGGCCCGCACATCTTTCCTTGCCTCGCGGGCCCGTGACCGGTGTTCACGCCGGATTCTCAGAACAGTATTTCGGTAGACAGTGAATCGTCTTCGTCGCGGCTCCTGCGGGGCTGCGGTGATTCGCTGTTGTTGGTGTTCGTCGAATCCGCCAGGAACAGTTCGAACATGGTGTTGCTCTGGCCCGGGCGCGCGAACTGGCCCGTATCGCGGTCAATCAGCCGGTCAACCAGGCCATCGGGTCTGCCCATGGTCCGTTCCGGACGTCCGGCCAATGCCTGCTGCATGAAATCGATCCAGATGGGCACGGCCACGGTGGCCCCCTGTTCGGATTCGCCCAAAGGCTCCGGCGTATCCAGGCCGATGAACACGCTGGTTGCCACATCCCGGTTGAATCCGGTGAACCACAACTCTGCGGGACCGTTGGTGGTGCCCGTCTTGCCCATCAGGTCACTACGATTCATTTCCCTGGCAATACGGCGACCACTGCCCTCTTCCACCACCGAGCGCAGCATGGTGTTGAGCATGTAGGCGATTCGGGTGTCGACCACGGGTTGTGCCGGGTTGGCGGGTTGTTTGTCGTCGTCGCAGGCCACGCAGACCACAGGAGCGTCCGCTTCAAATATCACGCCGTCCAGGGCTTCGATGCGCTGGATCAGGGTCGGCTCGATGCCATAGCC
>PWQG01000353.1 GCA_003556835.1 Gammaproteobacteria bacterium | reverse complement strand
TGGCTTTCCAGACCGACCCCACCTCGGCCTTTGGTGGCATCATCGCCTTCAACCGCGAGCTCGATGCTGAAACCGCGCAGAGTATCGTGGATCGCCAGTTCAGCGAGGTGATCATCGCCCCACAGGTGAGCAATGCCGCCCTGGAAGCCCTGGCCAGCAAGAAGAACGTGCGGGTACTGAGCTGCGGCGACTGGCCACAGTCCCCGCTGGCAGCGCTTGATTACAAACGGGTCAATGGCGGCCTGCTGGTGCAGGATCGCGACATCCACCAGATCAGCGAGGCCGACCTGAAAGTGGTCAGCAAGCGACAGCCGGACGCTGCCGAGATGCGCGACCTGCTGTTTGCCTGGCGCGTGGCCCAATTCGTCAAATCCAACGCCATCGTTTACTGCAAGGATCATCGCACCATCGGTGTGGGAGCGGGACAGATGAGCCGGGTCTACAGTGCAAAGATCGCCGGCATCAAGGCCGCCGACGAAAACCTGGAAGTGCGCGGTTCGGTCATGGCCTCCGACGCCTTCTTCCCTTTCCGCGACGGGATCGATGCCGCAGCAGCTGCAGGCATCAGCGCGGTCATCCAGCCCGGTGGCTCCATGCGTGACCAGGAAGTGATCGACGCCGCCGATGAAGCCGGCATGGCCATGGTATTCACCGGCGTGCGCCACTTCCGTCACTGATTCACGACAGCAGCAAAAGGCAGGGACAATGAAAGTACTGATACTTGGCGGCGGCGGACGCGAACACGCCCTGGCCTGGAAGATGGCCCAATCGGAATCGGTGGAACAGGTCTACGTGGCACCCGGCAATGCGGGAACAGCCACCGAGCCCGGCGTCTCGAATGTGGCACTCGATCCCATGGACTTTGATGCCCTCAGCGCCTTCGCCCGGGATGAAGGCGTCGAGCTGACCGTGGTGGGCCCGGAAGCCCCACTGGTGGCAGGTGTCGTAGATCACTTCCGCGAGCAGGGACTGCGTTGTTTCGGCCCCGGCAAGGCCGCGGCCCAATTGGAGGGCTCCAAGGCCTTCACCAAGGACTTCCTCGCCCGGCATCACATCCCGACCGCCAGCTATCGTAATTTTACCGATGCAGATGAGGCCATCGCCTATATCCGCGAACAGGGCACCCCCATCGTCATCAAGGCCGACGGCCTTGCCGCAGGCAAGGGAGTGATCATTGCCCGCAGTGAGTCCGAGGCCGAGCAGACCGTGCGCGACATGCTCTCGGGCAACCGCTTCGGCGAGGCTGGCAGTCGCGTGGTGGTGGAACAGTTCCTGGAAGGCGAGGAAGCCAGCTTCATTGTCATGGTCGACGGCGAGCATGTGTTGCCGCTGGCCACCTCACAGGACCACAAGGCCCGCGACGATGGCGACAGGGGACCCAATACCGGCGGCATGGGCGCCTATTCTCCGGCGCCAGTGGTCACACCGGCGTTGCACGACCGCATCATGGAACAAGTCATCCTGCCCACCGTACGCGGCATGAACCAGGACGGCGCGCCCTATACCGGTTTTCTCTATGCCGGCCTGATGATCTCGCCGGATGGCAGCATCAATGTCATCGAATACAACTGCCGCTTCGGCGACCCGGAAGCGCAACCGGTCATGATGCGACTGAAATCGGACCTGGCAACCCTCTGCAATACTGCGCTGGACGGTCGACTCGATCAGGCCAGCGCCGACTGGGATGACAGGGCTGCGGTAGGTGTGGTGCTGGCCAGCGGAGGTTACCCGGACGCCTATGAGAAAGGCGCGGTCATTTCCGGACTCGACGGGGCCGATGACCGCAACAGCAAGGTCTTCCATGCCGGCACCGCCCTGCAGGATGGCAACGTGGTCACCAGCGGCGGCCGCGTGCTCTGCGCCACCGCCCTGGGTGCAAATGTGACCGAAGCACAGCAGCGGGCCTACGCCCAGGTCGAACGCATCGACTGGGACAGGGTATACTACCGGAAAGACATTGCCTGGCGCGCCATCGCCCGGGAGAACGAGTGACACCATGAGCCAGGACCGCCTGAAGGACAGAAGCCATTTCAATGCCGCCGACCGTCTGGTGATGCAACTGGATCAGGCCCTGCGCACCCTGATCCCGGGTAGTGTGCAGGCGGCCCGCCCCTCACCGGCGGAGAATCTGCAGGACGCAGAACTGGACAAGGCCGACCGGCAGCATGCCGCCGGCCTGATGCGCATCAATCATACCGGCGAGGTCTGCGCCCAGGCCCTCTATCAGGGCCAGGCCCTGACCGCACGCCTGGCCGATGTGCGCGAATCCATGGATCAGGCTGCGGCCGAGGAAGTCGATCACCTGGCCTGGTGTGAACAGCGCCTGCAGGAACTCGACAGTCGCGGCAGTTATTTCAATACCGCCTGGTATGCCATGTCCTTCGGCCTTGGCGCCGCCGCCGGCCTGGCCGGTGATCGCTGGAGCCTGGGTTTTGTCGCCGAAACCGAGGACCAGGTCTGTGAGCATCTGCGCGATCATCTCGACCGCCTGCCGCCCGAGGATCAGAAAAGCCGGGCTGTTCTGTCACAGATGGTCATCGATGAGCAGGCACATGGGGACAGCGCCCGCGCCGCCGGCGGTGCCGAATTGCCACCACCGGTGAAAGCCGGCATGCAACTGATGTCCCGGTTCATGAAAGGCATCAGCTACCGCCTCTGAGCTCAGTCAGCCACAATTTCAAAATCGTGGGTCACTTCCACTCCTGCCTCGCGTAGCATGATGGTGGCAGAGCAGTATTTCTCCGCCGAC
>PWQG01000036.1 GCA_003556835.1 Gammaproteobacteria bacterium | reverse complement strand
GGATGCTCGACTGGCTGCACCTGGACGATCCGGACCTGGTGCTGAAACATGGGCTGCCATCCAGCCTGATGGCGGAGGCCTCTGGCAGCCAAGAGTCTGGTCTCGGCAAGTACGAGAAGGGACTTAAGCTGGGGCTGCGCCAACTGCTGGTGTCCGATGATCGTGACATTTTGCTGGCCTTGCAGGCCGCGTTGCAATCAGAGCAACCGGCTGCTGAATCAGAAACACAAACGGTGCTGCTCGCACTCGCCATGGTCTGGGGAAATCAGCGGCCGGTCGGAGGTTGGCAAGAAGCGCTACGGTTCATGCGTGCGCACGTCGGCTTGAGACGGGATCTGCTGGATGTCCTGCAGTGGCGCCTCGATCAGCTATTGCCGGTTCATCACCGCCGCTTCCCAGCGCTGACCGGTCAGCTTGCACTGCATGCTCGCTATTCCAGTGAACAGATTCTGCTCGCGCTAGGGCTTGGTGATTTCGACGCTCCCCCTTCTTTGGCTGGAGTGGGTGTTAAGCATGTCGCGGATAGAAGGGTCGATGCATTCTTTGTCACGATCAACAAGTCCGACAAGGACTTTTCGCCCACCACGCTCTACGAAGACTATGCGCTGAACCAGGAGCTGTTTCACTGGCAAAGCCAGTCAACAACATCACCCGAATCGCCGACCGGACAGCGCTACATCAATCACGCTCAAGGTGGCTACCAGCCGGTGCTGTTCGTGCGCTCTGGGAAGAAACTGGCTAACGGGCTTACTGAGCCCTTCCGCTATATCGGGCCGATCAATTATGTCCGGCACGAAGGTAGTCGGCCTATGAGTATTGTCTGGCGACTGCAGTACCCACTTCGTGCTCGAGAGCTTCGGGCTTACCGGCAAGATGCGATTTGACGAACAATTTGTTTCGCGGATCAGGTCATAACCGGGCCAACCGCGTGACGCGCCATTGGATAGACTTGACTGCGGGGTAAAATTTCCTTTCTCGTGGCAAGAGAATTCGCTTGCCGGCGAGTTGGACAAGGGGACGCTGGCCTTCAATGCGATCGTCCAGAAGCGGGGATGGCTCCCAGATCAGGCTTCCATCGCTTTCAGATGGACTAATCAGGTTTCGATCTAGTGCCCAGTGATGATTTTTGCAGAGCGCCATTCCATTGGTGGGATGGTCATTGAATGACTCCGAAAAGGGAATCAAATGACAGGCGTCGACTAAGGCCAATTCGCGGAAGCGGACCCGAATGCCGCAGGCCGCGCACCGATAGTCGTAAACCTCCTTTATAGTGCGCGCAAAGGCTTGGCTACGGGCTGGATCTTTTTCGTACTTACCCGGATCCTCAGCCGCAATTGGTTCAGTCTGTAGATATTGTTGATGCAGGGCTTGCAGGAGATTACGTTGGCCGGGAAAGTAGCGACTGATGACGGCGCTGCGAAGTAAGGCCTGTTCAGCAGGTCTTTGCAGATACTCGAATAGCTCATGCTCCAAAGAAGCATGGCTCATCATGGCCCGCAAGCGCTTTATCGAGGGGCTACTTCCAATTATGTCGCCTGGGTTATAGACGAGGTTTCCGGCTTTGTCGAAGATCTGCCAAATGCCGTCGCTACACAGGAACCAGAAGGGATATTGAATCCTCGCCGTATCCCGCGGTCCGCCAACTACCTTGATGTAGTCACGGTAACGCTGGATAAGCTCGTCAGTCAGGAAAACTCGATTGTCCGAGAATGAGCCTTTTTCGATCAAATCGAAGATCGCGAGCAGAAGCGCTGGCTTGTAAGGCTTTTCGTAGCCGCTGGTCCGATCTCGTCGAAGATTGTAGAGGCGTTCTGTCAGATCACTCAGTGCCATAAGCCAACGTTACCCCTTGGTAGCAGGTGTCCAGTAGTCCGCGCGATCTGGGATGATGTTTCGAACGCCTCCGCGCGGGTCCTCCTGATCCCCCGTGTACCGCGGAATCAGATGCACATGCAGATGGAAAATCGTCTGTCCCGCCGCTTCGCCGGAGTTGACGCCGATATTGAACCCGTCCGGTTGGTGGAGCTCGAGAACCTTGTCTCGCGCGATGTCCAATGCCGCCATCAGGGCCGACCGCTCTTCTGCACTGGCATCGAACCAGCCCGCCACATGCCGTCGCGGCACCAGCAGCGCATGGCCCGGACTGATCGGATATTTGTCCCAGAGACCGATCACCAGATCGGTCTCCAGAAAGACTTGATCCGGATCCGGATCGCAGAACGGGCAGGACTCATCCATGCAGCGAGTGTAGCAATGCGGGCGCCTCAGCGCCCAGGGCGCGTCGCTCCGAAGGTTCGCGAATCGGGTCGACCATCGTGGGTCGCAGAAAGTGCCTGCCCCGGGCCACCTCGGCATCGAAACGCTCCCCCCGATACCGCTCCACCATCCCCGAATGTCCGAAGAACTCCCGCCCCAACCGCTCCCCGCGCTTCTCCATCCGGTAGTTCACGTCCAGCGGCAGGTCGAGGTTGGGCGCGTAGGTAACCTGAACCAGGCATTCCCCGACGCCGGTTTGCACGGCATGCACGGCGGCGTCGCGGGCGGCACGGGCGCCGATGCGGTCGATGTGGGTGGGGTAATGGGACTATAGCGGGCCGTTGGGGTTGATCAGGCACTCGATGTCGGCCCAGCGGGCGGTCCAGCGCGGGTCTTGTTGCTGGAGTTCGCGGTAGGCATGCTCGAGGGTGGCCAGGATGCCTTCGCACAGGTCGATCAGCCGGGTCTGCTCGCGCTGCTGCAGGGTGACGAGGATGTGCTCGACGG
>PWQG01000308.1 GCA_003556835.1 Gammaproteobacteria bacterium | reverse complement strand
CCTCGATGCCAAGACCGCCGAATTCACCCTGGGTACTTTCCTGCAGTGAGTCATGTTCTTCCCGGGTCATGTAGCTGGAATGCGGATCGAGCCCGGCCAGCATGCCCTGGATGGCATATTCGAGCAGGGTGCGGTCGTCGATGTCTTCTACATAGGCGGCGCGGATGGTGTCCAGGGCTTCGGTGAACAGCCGCACATCTTCGATTGGCAGGGGCAGGCGTTCTTGTGTGTCGGCCTGGGAGGCCGATGGCAACATCAGGCCCGCGCTCAAAGCGAATATCAGGGAAAATGCACCGTTGCGGGCTGACTGGCCGCGGCGACGGGGTTGGCTCATCGGGGAAACTCCTGCCTTGCTGAGGGCACTATAATGCCGTGTAATTCATCTGGGTACAAACCATTGGACCGGATCCAGCGGCTGCCCATTCTGCCGGATTTCGAAATACAGCCCCGGATCACCCGTGCCGGCATCCGGTCCGGCGGTGCCGACCGGCTCACCCCGGTTGACCCAGTCTCCGCTCTGTTTATTGAGAGCCCCGTTGCGGGCGTAGAGACTGATGAAGCCCTGGCCATGATCGACCACTACCAGCAAGCCTGAGCCGCGCAGCCAGTCCGCAAACACGACCCGGCCATGGTGCACGGCGCGGGCTGGGGTGCCAGCTTCGGCTGCGATGACCACGCCCTGTCGGACCATGCTGCCATCGCTGTAGCGGGCGCCGAAGCCGGATACTACCTGGCCCTGCAGAGGCCAGGGGAGCTGGCCCCGCGCATCGGCAATGACCTGCATTTCCTCCGGCGCGGGAATATCGACAATGATGCGATTGATCTCCTCGAGCAGTGCTTCCAGTTCCTCCCGGTCGGCAATCAGTTCCTCCAGCTCCCGGTGCCGCCCGCTCATGCGGTCCTGGAGCTGCGCCACCAGGCCCTGCTGCTGTTGCCGGTCCGCGGACAGTGAGGCCAGTTGGAGGCTCAGCGTCTTGTTGCGTTCTTCCAGCCGGGCTGTGGTCTGCTCGATGGCCGTGCGGGTGTCTTCCAGGGCCTGGAGATCCTGCTGGTAGCGTTCGATCTGGGTCAGGCGGGAACGATTGAAGTCTTCGTAGTAGCGCATCATGCGCGCGGCAAGTGCCGGATCTTCCTGATTGAGCAGCATCTTCAGCGGGCTGTCGTCACCGCTCATCCAGGAGGCGCGCAAGGCCCGGGCGACGATTTCCTCCTGTTGCTCGAGTTGGGCTTCCAGTTCGGATTCGCGGGCCTGCAGAGTCTGCAGTTCCTGCCCGGCTGCGTCGATCTGCTGCTGATTGACGGTTATCGCCCGTTCGCTTTCCGTGATGCTGCGATTGAGATGCTGCAGTTCCTGTTCGCGGTTGTCGAGATCACGCTCTGCCGCACCCATCCACTGCTGGATATCCTCGATGGCGGCATTAATGGCTGCCAGTTCTTCTTCCGTGCCTTCGTCACCATGTGCGACCAGGCTTGCCGTGCCGATGCTGATACAGAGCAGCCAGATCCAGAATATGGGCAGTTCCGGCAGGCATCGGCGCATGACTTCACCTCATTCCGACATCAGGGGGGTTCCGGTCATTTCCTCCGGTACCGGCATGTCCATCAGGGTCAGCATGGTGGGGGCGATATCCGACAGGCTGCCCTGCTGCATGAAGCGCCAGGGTTTTTCTCCCACATAGACCAGGGGAACGGGACCGCTGGTGTGGGAGGTCAGTGCCTGGCCGGATTCGGGATCCTGCATCTGTTCACAGTTGCCGTGATCGGCGGTGATCAGGCATTGGCCGCCGCTTTGCTGTAGGGCCGCGACAATACGACCAAGGCATTGATCGACCACCTCAACGGCCTTGACGGCGGCATCAAAGTCGCCGGTATGCCCCACCATATCGCCATTGGCGTAGTTGCAGATGATGGCATCATAGCTGCCACTGAGGATGGCTTCGACCAGGCGGTCGGTGACTTCCGGGGCACTCATCTCCGGTTTCAGGTCATAGGTGGCCACCGATGGCGAGGGCACCAGTATACGGGTTTCACCGGCAAATTCCTGCTCCCGGCCCCCGCTGAAGAAGAAGGTGACGTGTGCGTATTTCTCGGTTTCTGCTATGCGCAATTGCGTGCGGCCCTGATTGGCCAGGTATTCTCCCAGAACATTGTCCATGGGTTGCGGCGGATAGGCGCAGGACGCCTGTATGTCGGAGGCGAACTCGGTGAGCATGACAAAATCAGCCAGTTTCGGACGCACCGCGCGCTCGAATCCGTCGAATTCGTCCTCGACAAAGGCGCGGGTCATCTGCCGGGCCCGGTCGGCGCGGAAGTTCATGAAGATCACACTGTCGCCATCCTGAATGCGAAGCGGCTCTTCCCCGGGTACATCGATCCGGCTCGCCAGCACAAACTCGTCGTTCTCGTCACGGTCGTAGGCGGCTTCCAGGGCGGCATCCACCGAGTCAAAGACGTGGTCGCTACGGCCTTCGGTCATCAGGGCGTAGGCGGTTTCGATCCGGTCCCAGCGCTGGTCACGGTCCATGGCGTAATAACGACCGGTCAGGCTGGCGACGCGACCGAGGCCGGCTTCACGCAGTACCGCATCTGCCTTCTGCAGGGAAGGCAATGCGCTGCGCGGCGGCATGTCGCGGCCATCCAGGAAGGCATGGATATACACCTTGCCGGCCCCCTCGCGCCGGGCCAGTTCCACCATGGCCAGGATCTGCTCCTCATGGCTGTGGATGCCGCCCGGGGACAGCAGGCCGAGGATATGGACCGCGCCATCATTGTCCCGTGCCTTGTGTACCGCGGAGACCAGGGCCTCGTTGCGGTAGAAGTCACCATCGGCAATATCCTTGTCGATGCGCGTCAGACTCTGGTAGACCACGCGTCCGGCCCCGAGGTTCATGTGACCGACTTCCGAATTGCCCATCTGCCCTTCCGGTAGACCCACCGCAGTGCCCGAAGTGGTGATCAGAGTGCTCGGCCGCTCCGCCCAGAGCTTGTCCCAGACAGGTGTATTGGCGGCGGCAATGGCATTGGATTCGGTGTCTTCGCGATGGCCCCAGCCATCAAGGATCAGGAGGAGGGTGGTGGCTCGGCGTGTTTCTGACATTGCAGTTCCGGATCTCGCTGTTGATTGTCCAGGTGGATTGAAAAGCGCCGCCTATTATCGCGAAAATGTCGGCAAAGTACCATGATTGTCCAGTCACGGACTTGTCCAGAGGACTTTTTTCGGCTTCTTTACGGACCCGTTGCCGTGTATACTTGCACCCCATTTTACTGAACGCAGTGTGGAACAGACGGGAATTATGGAGCAGTTTATCGAATTTGTCGGCAACAACTGGTTGTTGTCCGGCACCTGGGTGGCCCTGCTGGCCGCGTTTCTCTTGCATCGCAGCAAGACGAGTGCCAGCGCCGTGAGCCTCCAGCAGTCAGTGTTCCTGATCAATCGCAAGGACGCTGTAGTACTCGATGTGCGTGACCGCAAGGAGTATGACAGCGGGCATATCGTGGAATCGGTGAACATACCGGTGTCCCGCCTGGCAGACCGTGTTGGTGAACTGAAGAAACACCAGTCGCAGACCATCGTGGTGACCGACAAGATGGGGCAACACTCCGGGGAAGCGACAAAGATTCTTAACCAGGCCGGCTTTACGGACGTGGTGCGCATGAAAGGTGGTATTGCCGCCTGGCGCGCTGACCAGTTGCCCCTGGTGCAGAAAACCCAGGAAAAGAGCAGCAGCAAGGGTAAGAAGAAAAAAGGCAAGAAAGCCGATTCTGATCCCAAGGCTGACAACCAACAGTAACCATTGACGACAGACAGGTTTCAATCATGGCAGAGAATGACAACAACGCGAATGCACAGGCCGGTCAGGCCAATCAGCAGCAAGAGCAACAGGGACCGGTTTTTGCCCTGCAGCGCATCTACCTGAAGGATGTCTCCTTCGAATCGCCCAAGGCACCAGATGTGTTCAAGGGACAATGGAGTCCCAAGATCAACTTCAACATCGGTACCCGCAACAACAAGCTGGCCGAGGGTGTCTACGACGTGGTGCTGACCCTGACCGTGGAAGCGAAGCAGGAAGAGGCCACGGCGTTCCTGGCGGAAGTGCAGCAGGCCGGTGTGTTCACTTGTGCCGAGTTCAGCGAAGCCGACCTGGAGCGGGTGCTGGCTACAGTCTGCCCGAACATTCTCTTCCCCTATGCGCGTGAGGCCATCGACAGCCTGGTGGTGCGTGGCAGCTTCCCGCCCGTGATGTTGGCGCCGGTCAACTTCGACGCGATCTACGCACAATCCAAGCAGCAGCAGGCCCAGGGCGGCGAGGCCGGTCAGGCCCAGGCTTCCGGGACTGTGCAGGCTGGTGGTGCAACCCAGGGTGCGGCCGCCCAGCCCGCGCCGGAAGGTGACAGCAGCAAGAACTGATCGCGGGCGCTGCGGCGCTGACGGACAGGAAAACCCCCGCTGGAGGATGGCCATATTGTCATCGCTTCAGTGGGGGTTTTGCGTTCAGGGAGCCGCTGATTCAGGCAAGGCTTCCCCGGAAGGGTCAGTTCAAATCCATTTCGGAGAAATCGAAATCGGTCTGGCGTAGTGCCTCGTAGAGCACAATGGCGGTCGCATTGGAAAGATTGAGACTGCGGCTGTTCTCGCGCATCGGTATGCGCAGCCTGCTGTCGTCCGGTAACCCGGCCAGCAGCGACTCGGGCAGCCCCCGTGTTTCCGGCCCGAACAACAGCATGTCGCCATCGCGGAATTCGACATCAGTGTAGGGCCGGCTGGCGCGGGTGGTCAGGGCAAACAGTCGCTCTCCCGGCATGTTTTCAGCAAAGCTGTTCCAGTTGTCCCACCTTTGCACACGGCTGAACTCATGGTAGTCGAGTCCGGCGCGTCGCAGTCGTCGGTCGTCCAGGAAAAAACCCAGTGGTTCGATAAGATGCAGCGCTGCTCCGGTATTGGCAGCCAGCCGGATGATGTTGCCGGTGTTGGGTGGAATTTCAGGCTCGTATAGGACAATATGCAGCATGTGCTTTGTTTTCCTGGTGGGTCAGCCACATAGCCCCGGGAGACTTCTTCAATGGTTCCCTAACGGCTCTGGGGCAGATGCAGCTCGATTTCGTAACGGCGTTCTTCATTATCCCGCAGCGTGAGCACTTCCACCACATCACCCGCTCGTTTGCCTTCCAGCACGGTCATCAGGTCGTCCTCATTGCGCACCCGCTCGCCGTCGATCTCCATGATGATGTCGCCGATCATCAGGCCGCGGCTGGACTCAGTCAATCCGCGCATGCCAGCCTGTTCCGGTGCCAATCCCTCGATCACATCCAGCACGATCACACCATTGATGCCCAGGCGCTCGCGATAGTAGGCGGCCTGGCGTGGCGGCAACAGGGCCACTCCCAGGGCCGGCGTCTGGACCCGACCGAATTCGATCAACTCCGGCACGATGTTCTTGACCGTGTTGACGGGAATGGCAAAACCGATACCGGAGCTGGCCCCGGTGGGGCTGTAGATGGCCGTGTTGACCCCGATCAGTTGCCCCAGTGAGTTGAGCAGTGGACCACCGGAATTGCCCGGATTGATGGCGGCATCGGTCTGGATCACGTCTCGTATGCGCCGCCGGGTCACGGAGTTGATTTCACGCCCCAGTGCACTCACCACCCCAACCGTCAGCGTGGTATCCAGGCCAAAGGGGTTGCCGATGGCAATCACCTTGCGGCCCACCTCCAGTTGCGAGGAATCCCCCAGGGTCACCGGTTGCAGCTCCTCGGCGGGAGCATCTATATGCAGCACGGCCAGATCCTGATCCGGCGCCGTGCCCACCACCCGGGCCTGGAAGGCGGTGCCGTCCTGCAGGGTTACAGTCAGGCGTGATGCGTTCTGGATGACATGGAAATTGGTGACGATATAACCACGATTGTCCCAGATGAAACCGGAGCCACTGCCCTGGGGCATCTCTTCCGGGTTGAGGGTGAAAAAGGAGCGCCGCACGAGCCTGGAGCTGGTGATGTAGACCACCGACGGGCTGGCGTCACGAAACACCTGGATATTGTTCTGCTCATCATCGGTGCGGAAGTTGCTGTAGTCGATGTCCCGCGCGCCGGGCCGTTCATCATTTTGCGTCTGCGCCTGCACCGTCATGCCGACGATCAGGAGCAGCAGGAGCAGTGTCAGGTTTCTGGCAAGCTGGCTGGCGGCGGTTTGCATATGGGGTTCTCTCGTATCGATTGCATCACATGCTAAAGTATAGGTCGGACGCCCTGCATTCAAGCGACTGTCATGGCTCTGTAGTATACTTTTTCTTCAAAAGGAGGGCTTCAATGGCAATTCGTATCGGTATCAATGGTTTCGGTCGCATGGGTCGTCTGGCGCTGAGAGAATCCTGGCGCTGGCCCGATTTTGAATTCGTGCACATCAATGATCCCGGTGGTGATGCCGAGGCTGCCGCCCACCTGCTAAAGTTTGATTCGGTGCACAGGACCTGGGATGCGGATGTCTCCTCGGAAGACGGTGCGCTGTTGGTTGACGGCAAGCGCATCGGTTGGTCGCAGCACAGCCGCATAGAGGATGTCGACTGGGGCGCGAAAAATATCGATGTGCTGGTGGAATGCACCGGCAAATTCAAGTCGCCGGAAAAGCTGCAGCCCTATCTGGATGCCGGCGTCCCGCGCGTGGTGGTCTCCGCTCCGGTGAAACACCCGGATGTGCAGAACATCGTCATGGGCGTGAACGAGGATGCCTATGATCCGCAACGGCACCGGATTGTCACCGCCGCTTCCTGCACCACCAATTGCATTGCGCCGGTGGTGGATGTGATACACCGTGAGTTCGGCATGAAACACGGCACGATCACTACCATACATGCCATCACGGCCACGCAGAACCTGCTCGACAATTTTCACAAGGATCCGCGCCGGGCCCGGGCGGCCGGCATGAACCTGATCCCCACCAGCACCGGATCAGCCACCGCAATCGTGGAGATCTTCCCGGAACTGAAGGGACGGATTGACGGGACGGCCGTGCGGGTGCCACTGGCCAACGTCTCGTTGACCGACTGTGTGTTCGAGGTTGAGCGGGAAGTGACGGTCGGGGAAGTCAACCAGGCTCTGAAGCAGGCGGCCGAAGGCCGCCTCAAGGATATCCTGGGCTACGAGGAAAAACCCCTGGTGTCAGGCGATTTCACCGACGACCGGCGCTCCAGTATAGTGGATGCGCCCTCCACCATGGTGATCAACGGCACCCAGATCAAGATCCTGACCTGGTATGACAACGAAACCGGCTACGTGAACCGGATGATGGAACTGGCCCGCAAGGTCGCCGCCTGAAAAAGGGGACAGATCTATTTTTCTCACTTTGTGTGTTCGGGTCGGGGTGGTGTTCATGCCCTTCAGGACCCTCATCCGCCATGGATGGCGGATGCGGAGCGTCACATGGATGTGCCTGAGCGTGTCCTGAAGGGCATGAACACCACCCCGGCCCGCGGTAGATACGTGCTCTATTTATGATCCGAAATAACCCCATCGCCCAGTACATCGTGGTGACGGTCAGTTACTGGGCCTTCACCCTGACCGATGGCGCCCTGCGCATGCTCGTGGTGCTGTTCTTCCACGACATGGGTTTCAGTCCCCTCGAAATCGCCATGCTGTTCATCCTCTATGAACTGTTTGGTGTGATAACCAATTTGTTTGGCGGCTGGATTGCGACCCGTATTGGCCTGAACATGACCATGCACATCGGCCTGGCCGTGCAGATTGTGTCCTTGCTGATGTTGCTGGCCGACCCCTCCTGGCTCACGGTGTTTTACGTCATGGTGGCCCAGGCGCTCTCGGGTATTGCCAAGGACCTGAACAAGATGAGCGCCAAGAGCAGCATCAAGATGCTGGTCAGCGACAATGCCGAGGGTGGTCTGTACCGTTGGATCGCCCGGCTGACCGGCTCGAAGAATGCACTCAAGGGAGTCGGTTTTTTCCTGGGTGGCTTCCTGCTGGCGGCTTTCGGTTTCCGCGGGGCCCTGTTGATCATGGCCGTGGGCCTGGCCATTGTCCTGTTTTTCAGCTTTCTGCTACTCGACCGTCGCTTGGGCACCACAAGCTTCAAGCCGAAATTCCGTGAACTGCTGTCCAAGAGTCCGGCCATCAACCGGTTGTCCGCGGCGCGTTTCTTCCTGTTTTCCTCCCGCGACATCTGGTTCGTGGTGGCCTTGCCGGTATTTCTGCAGTCACAACTGGGCTGGGACTATGTCGCCGTGGGCACGTTGATGGCTGTATGGGTCATCGGTTACGGAGCCATCCAGGCCTTTGCGCCCCGGATTACCGGCAACCAGCCCGATGGGCGAACTGCGTTTCTCTGGGCTGTATTGCTGAGTGCACTGCCGTTCGGTATTGCCGTGGCGCTGCTGGCGGACTGGCGCGTGGAGTGGACTCTGGTGGGCGGCCTTTTGTTGTTCGGGGTCGTGTTCGCGGTCAACTCCTCGGTGCATTCCTACCTGATCGTTTCCTATGCGCGGGCTGATGGTGTGTCGCTGGACGTGGGGTTCTATTACATGGCCAATGCCGGCGGCCGCCTGCTCGGTACCATTCTCTCCGGTGTGGTCTACCAGCTGTTCGGGCTGGCGGCCTGCCTGCTGGTTTCGGCCGTGTTTGTGGCTGCCTCGTTCCTGCTGGCCTGGAAGCTGCCCCGGCGGGCGGTTGCTGCAGAAACATGATCGACCGCGCGCAGCCGCTCCCCTGGTGTCAATTTCAGCGCAGTCGATGCCGACGCATGAATCGCCGGTCGAGCCAATCCTTCCACAGCCCACAGAGCCTGCCCTGGGCCGTTCGGCCCCGGTAACTCATGAGTGCGCCACCGTCGGCCGTGGCCAGCAGCGCCAGGCTTTGGGCTTGTGGTTGGTACTTGCGTAAGGCTTTCCCTTTGAGTGCAGCCGGGATGTTGCGGGCAAGGGTGCTGCCCTGGCGCACGGAATAGACACCCGAGCGCTGAATCCCGGGGAGGCTGATGCAATCACCGGCGGCAAAGATGTCGGCTCGGCCGCTGGCTTGCAGCGTGCTGTCCACGCGAATGAATCCTGATGGATCGTGTTCCAGCGCGGCTTCCCGATACCAGGACTGGGCGGTGGCCCCGGTGGCCAGGATCAGGGCATCGGTTTTCAATACGAAATCTTCTTTCGCATAAAGCCGGCCATCCGCGATGCGGTCGATATGGTGATTCTCGATCACTGTGATGTCCTTCCGATGCAGGAAGCGGCGCGCCTTGCTGGCCAGTTTCTTCGGATGACCCGCCAACAATGGACGGTCACTGACCAGGGTCATGCGCAAGCGGGGCAGGGATTGCTGCAGGCTCAACGCCAGTTCGAAGGCCGCTGGCCCGCCGCCGAGGATGGCCAGGTGTGGGGTTGACCTGGCTTGCTGCCACTGCTCCCAGGCAGAAATGAAGCCCCGGAAGGGTTTGGCCGGCACCAGGGGAATGCTGCCGTCGGACTCCGTTGGGCTGGCCGGTGTGGAGCCGGTATTGACGGATAGCAGCTCGTAATTCCGTGTTGATTGCCACAGTTGCAGGCTTCTGTCTTCGGTATCCAAGGCGTCAACACGGTTCAGGATCAATTCCAATCCGGCGGCTTCGCAAAGTGGCTCCAGGGGAATCGCACATTCCTCGCGGCTGAAGCGCCCGGCAAGCAGGCCGGGCATCATGCCGGAATACCAGGCGTGGTCGTCGGGATTGATCAGGGCACTGCCTGCCGGTGGTTGCCAGCCCCGGCGGGTCCACTGCCGCAGGGCCACGAGATGGGCGTGTCCGGCGCCGACCAGTAGCAAGGGGTGATGATTGTGCTCGGGATGCTTGGGAATGAGGGAGCAATCCTTCCGTAAGTGGTGAGAATATCCAGACCTGCATTATACGGCAATTGGCATGGGTCCCCCAGGCTTGTCACCCGGTCCATCGGGTCGCTTCGGGGTGTTGTCCCGCCGCAGGTAGTCGAGAATTGCTTCCCGCACCAGACGATCGTCTACGCCCCGATTGCCGAACAGGCGGTTGAATTCCAGTAGATAGGGATGGTTGTCGACCATGGCGATGTCGAAGCCGGCGTGATCGATACCGAGTGCGCTGGCTACTTGCAAGGCCAGCTGCAGGGCCTGGGGTGGTAACGGGGCGGTGGAGATGTGACCGCCCCGGGCCAGGTTGTTGTAGAAACCCTGCGGAGCCTGTTCCCGCCAATAGGCGGAGATGATCCGGTCGCCAACGATGACGATCCGCAGGTCACGGTCGATGGGCAGGTATTCCTGGGCGTAGAGAACGTTGGCCTGTTCACAATACCGTTGCCAGTCCTGTCGGGATTCGATCAGCCAGACCGCTTCCCCCATACTGGCTTTGGGGTTCTTGGCAACAAAGGGCAGGGGCATGTTCTGCCAGACGTGGTGGCGGCCCGTTTCGTCATTGGCCTCGATCAGGGTAAGAGGGGTGTTGGCTGGTGCCACAACCTCAAAGGCCCGCGTCATCTCGATCTTGTCGTGGCCGATGCGATAGGTCGCTTCACTGGGGAATACGCGGCAATTCAGGCCGTATTGCAGTGGCCCGAGTTGCCAGTATTCGGGGAACAGGACCCGGTCCGCTTCCCGCAGTGCTTCCTGATGGCGGAAGAAGTCACGAGGCTTCAGGTGGTGGGTGTCCGGAAAACCGGCGGTGCGCAGTACATCGAAAGAAACCAGTTTCATCAGACTCTCGCAGAGTGGTCCAGGAATGTTCCAGCGGCTCCCCAGCTTGTCCGTTCGTTCCAGGGCGAGCGGATTGTAGCCCAAATTGGTGGAAAGGGAAGTGGTTTCGGACCACTTCCCCGTGTTTGATATCAGTGGTGAGCGTGTTCGTCGCCGTCATCATTGTTGTTGTCCTGCCGCTCTTGCATCCGTTCACTGCGCCAGGCACGGAAACGGGCCATCTGCTCGTCGTCAAGCACCTCGGAAAGGATTTCGTCGGCACGCTGCTGGCGAGCCATCATCTGTTGTCTGCCCTGCATCTGGCCGCCGCCCTGTCCCTGTCGCTCAGTACGCGTTTCGCTGCCCT
>PWQG01000212.1 GCA_003556835.1 Gammaproteobacteria bacterium | reverse complement strand
TGGCAGTAAGTGTGCCGGTGCTGCTGCTGGTCTGGCCCCTGTAGATCCCCCCGGAGCAGGGCCGGAACTCAGGGAATGGTATCGATGTCCCGCGGACGAGCGATGAAATAGCCCTGGGCGTAATCAATCCCCAGCTCTCGCACGGCTTTCAATATCTCTTCACTTTCGATGTATTCGGCGATGGTTTCCAATTGCAGGGAATGCGCCAGTTCATTGATCATCCGCACCATATTGTGATCGTCCTTGTTGCGCAGCATCTCACGCACGAACAGCCCATCGATTTTCAGCACATTGACCGGCAGGTTCTTCAGATAGGCAAAGGAAGACAGGCCGCGCCCGAAGTCGTCCAGCACCAGACGGCAGCCTATGTCCTGCAAGGTTTCCATGAAACGACGTGCATCCGTGATGTTGCTGATGGCAGCGGTTTCGGTGACTTCGAACTGGAATTTGCCGGCATCAAGGTCGCCATTCTGTATCGTGTGGACGATGTGCTCCAACAGATCCACCCGGGTGAGTGAAAGGCCGGAGAGGTTGACCGAAAAAACACCGCTCGACCGTCGCAGTTCCGGGCGCTGCGTCAGCGTGGCATAGAGGTCGTCAAATACGGCCTTGTCGATGGCACTTGCCAGGCCATATCGTTCGGCCGCTGGCAGGAATTCACCGGGGGCGATGATCTGTCCGTTTGCATCGACCAGTCGGACCAGTACCTCGTAATCGGGAAGTGTGGAGCTGTCTTGCGCAAGGCGGGTTATGGGTTGCAGATACAATCGGAAGCGTTTCTGCTCCAGCGCGGCCCGGATCTGGGGTACCCAACTGGATTCGGCGCGTCGTTGCCGCATGTTGACGTCGTCCGGGCGGTAGACAGTAACGGAGCTTCTTCCGCTTTCCTTCGAGGAATAACAGGCAGCATCCACCTGTTTGATCAATTCCACCGGATCAGTAATATCCCCATTGATCCTTGTGATGCCGACACTGACACCGACGGTGTATACGCGGTCTTCCCAGGGGAAGTTGATACTGGCAATGGCATCACGCAGCGACATGGCAATTTCCCGGGCCTTGTCGATGCCACAGTCTGTGAGAATGACAGCGAATTCATCACCGCCAAGCCGCGCTGCCGTGTCGTTGCGTCGCACTTTATTGAGCAGGGTCTGCCCGATGCGTGTCAGCAGGGCATCACCGGCGAGGTGTCCGGCCGTGTCATTGAGCAGCTTGAACTGGTCCAGGTCGAGAAAACAGAGGGCATGTGTAGAGAGGTCGGTATTGGCCCGGGCAATGGCGTCTTCCAGGCGTCGCTGGAATTCGCGTCGGTTGATCAGGCCCGTGAGCTGATCATGGGTGGCTTCGTATTGCAGCCGCTTTGACAGGCTGCGGGCTTCGGAAAAGTCTTCCTGCAGGCTGACATAGTTTTCAATATTGCCATTGCCGTCGAGGATGGGAAAAATGGTGGTTCGTGCCCAGTACAGGCTGCCGTCCTTGCGCTGGTTGAGTAATTCGCCCTGCCATTGTTCACCGTTCTGCAGGGTTTTCCACATCACTTCGTAGGTCTCCTGTGGCGTTTCGCCCGAAGAGTTGATGTTCGGTTTCTGCCCGAGTGCTTCCTCCTGATTGAACCCGGTAAGTTCCGTGAACCGCCGGTTGGTGTATTCGATATTGGCGTCTCTGTCCGTTATTACCGTGGCGACCGGGCTGCTTTCGATCGAACGCAGCAGCTTGCGGATTTCCCGCTCGGAGGTTTTTTTCTCCGCGATATCCTCGATCTGGAAGACGATATTGCGCACCCTGCCTTCGAGATCATTCAGGGCGTAGGCGTCCAGCATGATGTCACGGCTTGCAAAATCACTGTCCAGGAGGCGGGTTTCCAGGGCCAGATGGGTGGCCTGCTGCTCCAGCAGGTGTTGCAGGCACTGCGCTACCTTTTCCTTTTCTGCTTGTGGAAATAGCGCCTGTACATCCGTGTTACGTATTCTGGCTTCAAACAGGCCGAAGTGTTCCCGGAAGGTCCGGTTGACCCGCCGTACCCGTCCAGTGCGATCGATGATCAGCATGGCCAGCGGAGAATTGTGAAAGCCTACCTCGGCAAAATACTGGCTTTGCTGCAGTTGCTCACGGTTGCGTAGCCGTTCGACTTCTGTCGCCGAATGCAGACCGAACACCTCAAGTGCTTCCCGGACCCGATCGGAATCGGCGCGCTCCAGAGGACGGCGGAACAGGGCCATTAGCAGACCCTGAGGGGAGCCGCGGCTGCAGCGCAGTGGAATGCCCGCGTAAGCCTCGATGTTTTGGTCACGGAGCATGCCGTCATTAGGGTAGATCTGCGGGAGGCCCCGGCCCACCACATAAAGCTGCTTGCGGATCACCTGTTCACAGGGAGTGCCCGCGTAAGCATAGGTGAAATTGCCTGTCGGATGAGCCTGCTTACCATTGCGCTCCGCCACAGCGAGGCTGCGGACGAGCTCGGTCTCCGGTTGCGCATGGTGGGAAACGAGCTGTCCCACCATGACATAGTCGGCTTCAATAGCTTCGGCCAGGGTGCAGGTCAGACGGGCAAGAAATTCTTCTCCTGCGGCGGTGTGGGCTTCACGGCTGATCTGGTGTAAGGCCTGCCAGTAGCGTAATCGTTCTTGTGCCTGGCTATCCGCCATTCAATTCTCGCTGTAGCCACAAATTTGTTATGACCTACGATTATGCTATCGGCCAGGCACTTATCCAATCAATAACTGCTTGAAAAATCAGCTAAAAGCTGATTTTTTGATATATATCAATTGT
>PWQG01000309.1 GCA_003556835.1 Gammaproteobacteria bacterium | reverse complement strand
TCCCGCGCCTGCCGCAGATAGTCCATGGGCAGCACCTGCCCGTGTACGGTGTTCTCGAGGCAGAACAGGCGAGTGCGGGCAAAGTGGGCGTCGCTTGGTTTTATGGCCTTGCGTACGGTGTCCAGGTCCAGTCCACCAAATTCGTTGAAGGGCAAGGGTTGTGGCTGGATGCCGCCCAGGGCCGCCGCGCCACCGCCTTCATAACGATAGGTGTGTGCGTCCTGGCCCACAATGTATTCATCACCACGCCCGCAGTGGGTCAGCAGGGCGACCAGGTTGGATTGTGTACCGGAAGGCATGAACAGGCCCGCTTCCAGCTCGGCCATTTCCGCCAGCCGTGCCTGCAGGGCGTTGACTGTCGGATCCTCCCCGTAGACATCATCGCCGGTTTCGGCCCGGTACATGGCCTCGCGCATTGCCGTGGTGGGTTGGGTCACGGTGTCGCTGCGCAGGTCAATCCATCTGTGCTGATTCGCCATTACTTCGCTTCCTTCAGGTCTGTGCCAAAAGCGCCAGTGTAATAAATCACTTCCGTAATCCCAACAGCCGCCCACTCATCGCCCGGGCGTCAAGTGTCCGGTGCCTGACGGCGAGAAGTTTTCGCAGTATACAGTGGTGGGATGCGACGGTAACATGAGGTGGTTTTGAAATGCCTTGTGTAAAAGGAGCGTAGCATGAAAAGGTCCGAGTCAGTTGTTGCCGCCAGTGATCTTTCCGGGTTTTCCGAGCAGGTGGCCGAACGCGCAGCACGGTTGGCTGATAGCCTGGGGGCAACGGGGCAGTTATTGCATGTCCTGGACCACAATGCGCTCGATGCGGTTCGCCACTGGGTTGATGGTGGTCAGGACGCTGTGGAAAAGCTGAGGTCACAGGCGGCTGCCGCCCTGCAGGAACAGGTGCAGCGGGTAAGCGAAAAGACAGGGTATTCACTGCAGCCGGTTCTGGAAGAAGGCAGCGTGCTCGACGCCATTATCGGGCAGGTGACCGCGGATTCTCTTCTTGTGCTGGGCGTCAGGGGACAGCATGCCTTGCGGGATCTCTTTCTTGGCAGCACCACCAGACATAGTCTGTATCGTCGCAAGGGTCCGGTACTGGTCGTCAAATCCGATGCCGGTCGCCGTTATCAGAAAATTGTGGTGACAACCGATTTCTCGGATAACGCCTTGCAGGCACTGAAGCGGACGGCGGCACTGTTTCCGGACAGCGAGCTGGAAGTGGTATACGTCCTTGTTGATCCACTTGAGCATCGGATGACGTACGCGGGACTGGACGAGCAACTGATCCATCAGTATTACGAGAAGGGTCGGGAAAAGGCCGCGAGCGATATGGAAGAATTCCTGATCGCAGCCGAAGTGGACGCCGATCGCATCCATTCCCGCGTGGAAACCGGCAGTCCGGGGCGTGTACTGCCGGAGCTGGCTGAAAAGCTCGGAGCGGATCTGGTGGTCGCCGGCAAACAAGGGCACACGGCGGTTGGTGATCGCTTGCTGGGCAGTGTGACACAGCATCTTTTGCAGGACTGTCCTGTCGATGTACTGATCGAGTGCCGGTAGCCTCTGCTTAACCCGGGTATTCGCCAGTACGACGGAATGCCCGGTGAAGCAGGATAATAATTCCGGGTTCAGTACATGCCACGTACATTCATCGGTACCCGGTACAGGCCCGTCCTCGCGGTGGCATACAACTGATCGCGATTGCTGCCGCCAAAGGTCAGGTTGGCGGGAATCTGCGGGAACTCGATCTGCTCGATCAACTGCCCCGCCGGGCTGTAGATGCTGACTTCACGACCACCGGTCATCGGGGTCAGATACAGGTTGCCGTGTTCGTCCAGGGTCATGCCATCGGCGCCCTGCTCGGCGATCACCCGCTGATTGCTGATCATGCCCGGACTGTCGATGTCCCAGGCATAGGTGGTATGACCCAGGTGATCAGCGGCATACAGGGTGCTGCCGTCATCGGTGCCAATCACGCCATTGGGTTTGACCAGATCGGTGATGATCACTTCCGCGGCTTCTGCGCCAGGAGCCAGGTAATACACATAATAACCGGGCTGCGGCAGATTACTTTCGTCGCCGTAGCGCGGGTCGGTGAAATAGATACCCCCGTCCGGATCGATCCACAGGTCGTTCGGGCTGTTGAAAGGTGCATTGTTGTGCTGGTCGATGACAACACTGATCGAGCCATCGGGCTCCATCCGTGTGAGGCGTCCGGCGCCACCCTCGCAGGCATACAATTGCCAGTCGGCATCGAAGAACAGGCCATTGGCTGCATTGCTGTCCTCGCGCACCAGTTCCAGTTCATCACCCAAGGTCCAGCGGTAGACACGATTGGCCGGTATGTCGGTGAAATAGACGTTGCCGGCGGCATCCGCTGCCGGGCCTTCCGTGAAGGTGAACGAGTCATTGAGCAACTCGATTTCCGCACTGCCGGCCCGCAGGGACTGTGGTTGGCTGTTTACCAGTACTGCCGTGCACAGCAGGGCGCCTGCTGACAGTGATTGTAATGCGGTGATTTTGTGCATGGCAGCGCTCCTTATTGGTGGATGATGCCATTGTGGCAGATTTGCACCATGCCTGTTAGCGGTGTTCGTCAGATTGATGACAGAGGGGTGGGCGGAGTCCACCAGGGGGCATCCGGATCGGCAATTTTTCCGGCCAGGGCTTCGATGTCCTCAGCAAGCGGCCGGTCGCCTTCCAGGCGGCTCACGGACCGACGAACCCATGCCTGCAGTTGCCGGCTACTTTTACTGAAACCGTCTGCGCCTTCTATATC
>PWQG01000284.1 GCA_003556835.1 Gammaproteobacteria bacterium | reverse complement strand
TCTTCGTCCGGGCGGCTGCTTGCCTGTATGGAGAGCAATGATTCAAGGCTTCTGTCGCCCAGGCCGGTATTGCGCCCAAGATGTCGGCTGCCCCCATCCAGGTAACCGAAACCGAACTCGATGTTTGTGTCGTGATGCCCGGCTTCTGCTGTTGTATCCTCCTCCTCATCATCATCGAAGAAAAAATCGCCCTGGGCCTGCAGTCCACCGGTCATGCCAAGCAGGATAGATGGTAGCAGTAATCGTGTCTGCAGCATTTTGCGGATGGTCATCGCTTGTCTCCCCGGAAAAACCTGATCCCCCTACCTGTCAGCGCGTGAAACGCACGCCAGAAGGGTGGTTGGATCCATGGATATTGCTATGACAGTTCAGGCAGGATTGTCCCAGAATGTTCTGATCAGCCCCGCCAAAGGCTGCCGTGCCGGAACCGCTCCTGACCCCGCTTGGATGGAAAGCCGCAAGGTGGCAGGTCTGGCACAATTGTGTCTGGGCCTGGTTGAGCATTCCCGCGTGCACCGAGCCGTGGGGTTGGTGGCAGTTGGTGCAGTCCTCCCGGACCGGTGCATGCTCCCACAGGAACGGGCCTCGCGTTTCGGCATGGCAGTCGTAGCAGGTTTCGTTCAGTGTCATCCGGGTCAGGTCGCCCGGTGTGGTGCTGCCGTGGGGCTCATGGCAATCCGTGCAGGAGAGCAGGCCGGTCTCGGAGATGGCGCTGCTGGTCTGCACCGGATGGCGGTGCGGGCGCAGCAGTTCCGCCCGCTCCTGCGTATGGCACTGGAAGCAGACTTCGGGTTGGGTGTCCATGGCCAGTACCGGGTCGCGTCGTTCCACATGCAATGTGTGGCAGTTGGTGCAGCTCACTTCCTCGAACTGGTGTGTACTGCCTGCCCAATGGGATCCAGCGTCGTTCTGGTGACAGCTCAGGCAGGCGCCCTCGCGCGCGGCGGCAGGCTCGTTTTCATTGAAGCTGATCTCCGGCGGTGGACGGCTACCGTCGGCGAGCCGTGACAGGTGTGCCTGGCTGCGGCCGTGACAGGATTGGCATTGCCGGTTGCCTTCGGCCATGGGCGTGCGCGCATCGGCCGCCAGACCGTGCACGGTGCGAAGTATATTATCCGCCGGGTGGCTGGAGTCTGCATCATGGCAACCGAGACAGGTCTGGACCCCGCCGCTCGCGTAATGCAGTTGCGTATCACCGCCCTGTGGATCGTCCTGGTTGCTGCCCTGCTGCGCGAAGGTGCCCTGGAGTTGGATGAGCAGGGCGGGGACAGCGATCAATGCCAGCCCGATCGTCAGGATTTTTGTCCATGCCCGTCGCTGTGTTGGCCCTGGAACATTGTTTTCATTATTCATGGCCCGTATTCCCTTGATGCTCGATAGACGTTTGCGCCGATTGCCTTTCAGTCGAACAGGCTCTCGATTCTTGCCGCGTCCGCTTCGATGATCAGCTCCAGCGGGAAAGAAACCAGGTGACGACGCCCTTCGGTATTGCGCTCATACACGGCAAAGGAGATGGAATAACGCCCGCCGGGTTGAAGTGCTTTACGTGTGTCGCCTTGTGGTTCAAGGGGGCGTTGCAGCTCTACGATCCGTTGCCCGTTCTCGCTGCGGGCCGTGGCGGTGAAGGCTGTGTCGTCATGCTCCCGCTGGGCTTCCAGGAAGTGGCCATCGCTGACCACGGCCCGGTCAGGGCCGGCCAGTGCCGTGTGCGAGTATTCCAGGAAAGCACCCCGCTCGCGTTCTTCAGCCAGCTCATTGTCGGGCCTGAAGTTGTCGCCGCCGCCTGTCCGGGTCATCGAGCTGCGCGAGTTGGGCAGGTATTTGCTGAGCTGACTGCCGATTCCTTCGCTCATGCCGGGCAGATCACTGTGGCAGGAGGACCAGCAGGAGTAACGGCGCACGGTGTCATGTGTATCGTCGGCAATGCTGGCGGTGACCTGGGCAGGATACTCGCTTGCGCCAGCCGGGCCGTCGCCGGAGAGATCGGGCCAGGATAACTGCAGATGCAGTTGTCCATCGCGGATGGCGCTCTGCACCGAAAGGTCGATGAATCCCGGCAGGTTGGCGATCGGATCGGGCTCCAGGGCAGGGGTCGAGGCGACCGTCTCGCCGATGAACGAGGCTTCCCCGTCGTGGCAAGACAAGCAGGCGGTACCGTTGCGCATGGCCTGGGCGCCGCTGCCATGGTTGGCGGGAATCAGCAGCCATTCCCAGGATACCTGTCCTGCCTGGAACAATTGTACTTCGGTGGAGGTGGATGACCCTGTGTTCTGTGCCATGACCATGGCTGGTAGGGCAAGGGTGGCAAGGGCTGCAGTGGAATGTTTCAGGGCCTGCCAAAGTCGCCCGATGGGAGCAGGCCGTGTTTTTTTCCGTTTCTGTGCCATTACGATCCTCCTTTTCAGGCATAGTATCAGGAGCGAGGGTTGGCCCTTTGACTTGAGTCATTTAAATGACGGTCGGATTAAAGGTATCCTCAAAGTCCGAAAAAGTCTAATTTGACCGTTCTACAAGTATTGATACATTGGTTCCATCTGGACTGGAGTGACGCATGAGTGAAACCCCAAGGCTGGTGATCGGCCTGCAGGAATCCGGCAGGGAGCACGTGACCCTGGTCGGTGGCAAGAACTCATCCCTGGGGGAAATGCTGCGCCATCTGGGAGATCGCGGCGTGCGAGTTCCGCCCGGATTCGCCACCACCTCGGACGCCTATTGGTCTTTCCTGGATGCCAATGGCCTTGACGAGCGGATCCGTCAGTTTATGGCGGAGTATCATGCCGGGGAAAGTTCCCT
>PWQG01000307.1 GCA_003556835.1 Gammaproteobacteria bacterium | reverse complement strand
ATTCGTCCCGGATCACCGGGGCCGCCATGTCGAAGTCCTGCCGATAATGCTCGATCAGTTCCTCGCTCTGCTGGGACAGGACGCCCGAGAGCACGATGCGTCCGCCAGGGCGGACCAGGTCGCGCAGGATCGGCATCAGTTCCTGCAGTGGGCCGGAGAGGATGTTGGCAATCACAATATCGGCCCCCAGTGCCGGGTGTTCGCCCGGAAGATGCACGCTCAACCGCGCGGCGTCGATGCCGTTGAGATCCCGGTTGTTGCCGGTGGCGGTCACGGCCTGGGGATCGTTGTCGACCCCCACCACCGAACCGGCACCCAGTAGCGCAGCGGCGATGGCGAGAATGCCCGAGCCGCAGCCGTAGTCCACCACGGAACAGTCCTGCAGGGCGCCTTCGCGGGCCTGTATGTCAAGCCATTCCAGGCAGAGGGCGGTGGTGGGATGGGTTCCAGAGCCGAACGCCAGGCCCGGGTCGAGCAGGATGTTCGTGGCAGTGGGATCGGGTGGCTCGGTCCAGCTGGGGCAGATCCACAGACGTTCGCCGAAGCGCATGGGGTGGAAGTCATCCATCCAGGCGCGTTCCCAGTCCTGGTCCGGCAGTGTTTCCAGTTGCAGGCTGTCGCCGATCTTCAAGCCGAATTCCGTAGCCAATGCCTGTTGGACGGCCTGCACATCGGAGCCGGCTTCGAACAGGCCGCTGGCCCGGGTGTGTTGCCACAGCGGTGTGCTGTGGCTATCCAGCTGGAACACCGGTTCGTCGCCGGCATCGAGAAAACTGACCGATGTCGCACCCAATTCCAGCAGGCGCTGCTCCAGCGCTTCTGCCTGCCGGTTGGGGATGCGCGCTGTTACCTGCAGCCAGCTCATGCCTGTCTTCCTTCAGCTGACCGGATTGCCCTTGGCGCTGAGCATCTTCTCCAGATAATGGATGTTGACCCCGCCCTTGCGGAAGCCCGGGTCCTTGAGGATGTCCTTGTGCAGGGGGACATTGCTGCGGATGCCGTCGAGCAGTACTTCATCAAGTGCGTTCTGCATGCGGCGCAGGGCGTGTTCCCGATCATCCCCGTAGGAAATCAGCTTGCCGATCAGGGAGTCGTAGTAGGGCGGAACGGTGTAGCCGCTGTAGATGTGTGAATCGACGCGGATACCATTGCCCCCAGGAGCATGATAGAGATTGATCTTGCCGGGGCTGGGCATGAAAGTGGCGGGATCCTCGGCATTGATCCGGCATTCCAGTGCATGACCGCGAATGCGCACGTCGGATTGCTTCAGGGAGAGCCCCTCTCCAGCGGCGATGCGCAGCTGTTCCTTGACGATGTCCACGCCGGTGATCATTTCGGTCACCGGGTGCTCGACCTGCACACGGGTGTTCATTTCAATGAAATAGAACTGTTCGTCCTGGTAGAGAAATTCCAGGGTGCCAGCGCCGCGATACTTCATTTTCTCGCAGGCGCGCACACAGGTTTCGGCGACCTCGTTACGGATCTCATCCGGAATGCCCGGCGCGGGCGCTTCTTCCAGTACCTTCTGATGACGGCGTTGCATGGAGCAGTCGCGATCGCCCAGATGGATGGCATTGCCTTTGCCGTCGCCGAGTACCTGGATTTCCACATGACGGGGATTTTCCAGGAATTTCTCCAGATAGACCACGTCACTGCCGAAGGCCGACTTCGCCTCGGACTGGGTCAGCTGGATGGCCTTGAGCAGGGCATCCTCGTTATGCACCACCCGCATGCCGCGTCCGCCGCCGCCGGCGGCGGCCTTGATGATGACCGGATAGCCAATGCGTCGGGCGATCTGCATGCTGCGCGAGGCGTTGCTGTCGAGCGGCCCATCGGAGCCAGGCACGGTGGGCACGCCAGCTTCAATCATGGCGTTGATGGCCGAGACCTTGTCTCCCATCAGGCGGATGGTCTTGGGCCGCGGGCCGATGAAGACAAAGCCGCTTTTCTCCACCTGCTCGGCGAAGTCGGCGTTTTCCGAAAGGAAACCATAACCGGGGTGGATGGCAACGGCATCGGTAACCTCGGTGGCACTGATGATGGCCGGCACGTTCAGGTAGCTGTCGGCGGCACTGGGTGGGCCGATACAGACCGATTCGTCCGCCAGGCGCACATGCATAAGGTCCCTGTCAGCGCTGGAATGTACGGCTACGGTGCGGATGCCCAGCTCCTTGCAGGCCCGCAGAATCCGCAGTGCAATTTCACCACGGTTGGCGATGAGTACTTTCTCAAGCATGAATACAACCCTTGTTGTCCAGAGCGGCTGAGCGCCTTATACGATGGTCACAAGAACCTGATCGAATTCGACCGGCTCACCGTCTTCCACAAGAACTGCCTCGACCACGCCGCTGTGATCGGCTTCGATCTGGTTCATCATCTTCATCGCCTCGACGATACAGATCACATCACCGGCCTTGACGTGCTGGCCGACTTCGACAAATGGTGGTGAGGAGGGCGACGGTGAGCGATAAAAAGTGCCGACCATTGGTGATTTGACGACATTACCCCGGGATTGCTGGCTTTCCTCGCTGCCCGATGCGGCCGCAGGAGCGGGTGCCTCGGCGGCAGCCGGCGCTGGAGCCGGAGCGCTGACCGGTGCGGGTTGCGGCGCGGCGCGACTGATGCGGCTGATGCGGACGGCTTCCTCGCCTTCCTTGATTTCGATCTCGGCCACATCCGAGGATTCCAGTAATTCGATCAGTTTCTTTACTTTTCTGATATCCATATGGGGTCTCGTACTCTGTCTGTTATCGTTGACTTTTTCTATGGTTTATTGGCTTTCAGCTCCAAGCTGTTTCAGCGCAGCTTCAAGGGCCAGTTCGTAGCCGGTTGCTCCCAGTCCGATGATGCAGCCCTGGGCAATATCGGAGAAGTAAGAGTGTTGCCGGAATGCTTCGCGCTGATGGACGTTCGAAAGATGCACCTCGATAAAGGGAATCTCCACGGCCAGCAGTGCATCACGCAGGGCGATGCTGGTATGCGTGAACGCTGCCGGGTTGAAGATGATGAAGTTGACGCCTTCACGGCGCGCATCATGCAGACGTTCGATGAGTTCGTATTCGGCATTGCTCTGCAGGGTCAGCAGGTGGTGGCCGCTGTCCAGGCAGCGGTCCTGCAGTCGCGCATGGATGCTGTCCAGGGTATCGGCCCCATAAAGGGATGGTTCACGGCTACCCAGCAGATTCAGGTTGGGGCCGTGCAATACCAGAATTGTCGCCATGGAATCCTACTTTGCCCAAAAAACAGCGGATTTGTCATTTTGACCGCATTTTCTCAGATTTTTACCGGCTTTTCACCATGAATCGAAGCTTTTTTGCCTACTGGTCGCGCTGACGGGCGGGGATTTTGATTTCCCGGGATTCCGGAGGGTAACAGAGACCGGCTTCGGCGCAGCCCTGGAATCGCAGTCGCAGGCTGAGCGCCTGATCTGTGGGGGTGTCATCGGGCAGGGTCAGGCGCACCCGGAGCGCGCCATAATAGACCTCCACGTCGCCGAAGTAGGCATCATGATGGGGCGTTCCATCGGGCAAATGCACCACAATCGGGCCTGCATCCGCAGTGGTCAATTGAAAGTCGAACTGTTCGCGGTAGAGGTAGTAGCCTTCTGCCACGTTCCAGTGGATCGAGACCTGCTGCCCTGAGTCCAGCGAAAGGTGATAGGGGAATGCCTCGTCCACTGGCAGGAAGCGTGGTTGTTCGTCAAACAGGCTGCCACCCTGGCTACCGAGACGGTCGGTCTGGGCGCCGGCCAGAGTGGACAGCAACAGGGCCAGCAGGCCGGTCATGGCTGTGACCCGGCAGCGTTTACTCGGCATAGCGTTCGAATACCAGGCAGGCATTGGTGCCTCCGAAGCCGAAGCTGTTGGACATGATTGCATCCAGGCGGACGTTGTCCATGCGCTCCCGGGCGATGTTCAGGCCTTCCGCTTCCGGCACCAGTTCGTCGATGTTGGCCGAGGCCGAGACAAAACTGTTTTCCATCATCAGCAGGCTGTAGATCGCTTCCTGGGCGCCGGTGGCGCCCAGGGAATGGCCCGTCAGTGACTTGGTCGAATTCAGTATCGGCGCCTTGTCCCCGAAGACATCGCGGATGGCTTTCAGCTCGGAGATGTCTCCGGCGGGCGTGCTGGTGCCGTGGGTATTGAGGTAATCGATGTCGCGCGTGGCTGTCTGCTGGGCCATACGCATGGCGCGGGCGCCACCTTCCCCGGACGGGGCCACCATGTCGTAGCCGTCCGAGGTGGCGCCATAACCGGTGAGTTCTGCGTAGATTTTTGCGCCCCGTTTCTGTGCATGCTCGAGCGACTCGATGACCAGCACCGCTCCACCGCCAGCGATGACAAAGCCGTCGCGTTCGGTGTCGAAGGGTCGCGAGGCCTTCTCGGGTGAGTCATTGTACTTGGTGGAAAGCGCACCCATGGCATCAAACATATTGGTCAGGGTCCAGTGCTCGGATTCACCACCGCCGGCAAAGACCACGTCCTGCTTGCCCAGCTGGATCAGTTCCATGGCGTTGCCAATGCAGTGTGCGCTGGTCGCACAGGCCGAGGAAATGGAGTAGTTGACACCCTTGATCTTGAAAGGGGTGGCGAGGCAGGCGGAGACGGTGCTGCCCATGGTGCGTGTCACGCGGTATGGACCAATGCGGCGTAGCCCCTTGGTGCGCAGGATGTCCGCCGCTTCAACCTGATCTGCCGTGGATGAACCGCCAGCTCCCATGATGATGCCGGTGCGTTCATTGGAGACCTGCTCATCCTTCAGTTGCGAGTCTTCGATGGCTTGCTGCATGGCCACGTAGCTGAAGCCTGCCGCGTCCCCCATGAAGCGCAGGATCTTGCGATCGATGTGCTCACTCAGGTCGATTTCGATGCTGCCCGAGATATGGCTGCGCAGCCCCATTTCCTTGTATTCGGGGTTGTAGCGGATGCCGCTGCGCCCTTCGCGCAGGGCCTCAAGAACGGTGTTCCGGTCATTGCCCAGGCAGGACACGATACCGATTCCGGTGACAACAACACGCTTCATAACTACCTCGTGACTCAATGCGTTATTACTATTATACCGTGGAAGATGGGCTTTGTGTGTTACAGCGACTCAAGGTTGGAAGGAGTCTTCCGGCCGGAACAGTCCGACCTTGAGACCTTTGGTGGTGTAGATTTTCTTGCCGTCCACCAATACCACACCGTCCGCGATACCCATCACCAGTTTACGTTCGATGACACGACTCAGGGAGATCTCATAAACCACTTTTTTTGCATCAGGCAGGATCTCGCCGCTGAACTTCACTTCACTGGAGCCCAGTGCCCGGCCCTTGCCGAGATTGCCACGCCAGCCCAGGTAAAAGCCCACCAGTTGCCACATGGCGTCAAGGCCCAGGCAGCCCGGCATCACAGGATCTTCCGGGAAATGGCACTCGAAAAACCACAGGTCGGGGCTTATGTCGAGCTCGGCGATGATCTGACCTTTGTCATAGGCCCCACCGCTGTCACTGATATGGGTGATGCGGTCCAGCATCAGCATATTGCCGACCGGAAGGCGGGCGTTGCCGGGACCAAACATGCGCCCGTACCCGCAGTCGAGTAGCTCATCGCGCTCATAGGCGCTTTTCTGTACGTGTCCGTTCCCCTGTCCTTTCATAACATATTCACTGCATCTCGTGACTGGATATCCGCTCGCTGCGGCGATTGCTCTGTTTCACCTGCAGGCCGCGATGGTAGCGTGACTCGCGACAATAATCGACCATTTTGCCGGTGCTGGGCCGTAGCACGGTATAGTGTATCATGTTGACCCGCTCTGGCGGAGCAACAAAGAGAATCTGGCACAGATTCTGCTTCGCTTTGTAATGGACTGTTCCGGGCGGGAGGCAAGCTGTTCGCTCTTTCCGCCGCAGCATCAAGGAGAAGCAATGAGCATCATCAGAAAATGTCTGTTCCCTGCAGCCGGCTATGGCACCCGTTTCCTTCCGGTGACCAAGTCGATGCCCAAGGAGATGTTGCCACTGGTCAACAAGCCGCTGATCCAGTATGGCGTCGAGGAAGCGATGGCGGCAGGTATCACGGACATGGCCCTGGTGACCGGCCGGGGCAAACGGGCCCTGGAAGACCATTTCGACATCAGCTACGAGCTGGAACACCAGATTGCGGGAACGGCAAAGGAAGCGGCACTCACCGAGATCCGCCACATCATTGATGTATGCACTTTCTCCTACACCCGGCAGATTGAAATGAAAGGCCTCGGGCACGCCATCCTCACCGGTGAAACGCTGGTGGGTGACCATCCTTTTGCCGTTGTACTGGCGGATGACTATTGTGTGACCGAGGATGCCGGCGTTTTGTCGCAGATGGTGGCGCTGTATGAAAAGCACCAGTGCAGTATTGTGGCCATCGAAGAGGTGTCGGCGGATGAGACCCACAAGTACGGGGTCATAGCCGGTGACCGGGAGGCCGACGACCTGTACCGCGTGCGTGACATGGTGGAGAAGCCCGATCCCGAATCGGCACCCAGCAACCTGGCCATTATTGGTCGCTATATTCTTACACCAGATATTTTCACCATCTTGCGAGACACACCACCGGGGCGCAACGGGGAGCTGCAGATCACCGATGCCCTGATGAGTCAGGCGCGTGAGGGGCGGGTGCTGGCCTACCGTTTCCGTGGACGGCGCTTCGACTGCGGGAGTGTCGAGGGTTTCATCGAGGCAACCAATTACAATTACCAGCATGTATACGGAGCCGTCCAATGAGCCAGCCAATCAGCATCGACTGTTTCAAGGCCTATGACATCCGTGGACGGGTGCCGGACCAGCTCAATGAGGATATCGCCTGGCGCATCGGGCGGGCCACGGCGCAATACCTGGATGCGAAAAACGTGGTGATCGGCCACGATATCCGCCTGAGCAGTCCGGCGCTGTCCGAAGCCCTGAAGCAGGGCATACTCGCAGCCGGCGCCGATGTGATGGATATTGGCGAATGTGGTACCGAGGAAATCTATTTTGCCACCTCGCATCTTGAGACCGATGCCGGGATTGTGGTCACTGCCAGTCACAATCCGAAAGACTACAATGGCATGAAGATTGTGCGCGAGTCATCCAGGCCGGTCAGCGGGGATACGGGGCTGGATGCGATCCGTTCCTTGGCGGAAAGTGGTGATTTTCGCGAGCCGGCGGCCGTTGGCCAGGCGAGAGAGGTGGATACCCGGCCGGCTTACCTGAACCGGCTGCTGTCCCTGGTCGACAGGGAGGTATTGCAGCCGCTTAAAATCGTGGTCAATGCCGGTAATGGTGGAGCCGGCAGTATTGTGGACGGGCTGGCACCGTCATTGCCGTTCGAGTTCATCCGGCTGCACCATGAAGCCGATGGTCATTTCCCCAATGGCGTGCCCAATCCCCTGTTGATCGAGAATCGTGAGCCGACCGTGAATGCCATCCGCGCTTCGGGGGCTGATATGGGGGTGGCCTGGGATGGGGACTTTGACCGCTGTTTTTTCTTTGACGAAAGCGGGGCCTTCATCGAGGGTTATTATATTGTCGGCCTGTTGGCGCGCCATTTTCTGGCACAAAGTCCGGGCGCGGCCATCATCCACGATCCACGCCTGACCTGGAATACCATCGATCTGGTCGAGCGTTATGGCGGGCGGGCCGTGCAATGCAAGACCGGGCACGCTTTCATCAAGGAGCGTATGCGAATTGAAGATGCGGTCTACGGCGGTGAGATGAGTGCGCATCACTACTTTCGTGATTTTGCCTACTGCGACAGCGGCATGATCCCCTGGCTGCTGGTGGCGCAGCTTGTCTCTGCAAGTGGTAAGCCCCTGTCCACCCTGGTCGAGGAGCGCGTGGCGGCCTACCCCGCCAGCGGCGAAATCAATCGCAGCATCGCCGATCCACCGGCACTGCTCTCGGCCATGGAGGCGCGGTATTCCGATCAGGCGGAATCAATTGATCACACCGATGGCCTGAGCATGTGTTTTGCCGATTGGCGGTTCAACCTGCGGATGTCCAATACCGAGCCGGTGGTGCGTCTCAATGTCGAATCACGAGGGGATCGGGCATTGATGCAGCGCAAGACCGAGGAGCTGTTGTCCCGGTTTGAATGAATGGCCTTGGCCAGTCACTTCGGCCAGCTCAGGCGATAGCGTTCGCTATCACTCTGGAGGATGGTGAAGCCCAGGCGCTCGTAGAATTTCACCGCCGGGTTGACCCGTAATACATTCAACTGCAATGGCAGCTCGCGCTGCCGCGCCTCCTGCATCAGATCCTGCATCACCCTTGTACCAAGACCTGCATTGCGCAGATCCGCGTCGATCACCAGCAGTTCCAGCTCCAGGTGGCTGCGCTTGTGGTGGCGCAGGCAGTAGCCGCCCGCATCCCGTTCGGCCAGGGTGATGATGGTGAACACGGAATAGGGAATGTTCTCCATGAAGCTGTGACGCTGGAACACCTCGTCCCAGCCCCAGGTCTGTTCAATATAGGGTTTCATCCCGGCACGGAACAGTGTGTAGGCCCAGGCCATGTCCTCGGGCCGCGCCGGTCTGTAGCCGGGCTGCTTCATGCTTTGCCGGAGGGCGAGGAGGACAGGGGGCGCTTCCAGTCCGCCATTTTCTCAACGGCACTGATCAGTGTGCCAGCGATATCCTTGCCAGTGACATCTTCTACATATTCGAGTCCCGGACTGGGGCTGACCTCGAGCAGCAGCGGGCCACGTCGTGAGCGGATCAGATCCACTCCGGCAACCTTGAGGCCCAGCATTTTTGCGGCCTTTAGCGCCACCTGTCTTTCTTCCTGGCTGGTGCGCACGTGACTTACCGTGATCGGTCGATTGGGAGCCCGGAACTGACCGGCCGGTGTTTCGCGTTGATAGGCTGCCACGACTTTATTGTCCACCACCATCAGGCGCAGGTCCCTGCCTTCGGCTTCCTTGATGAATTCCTGCACCAGCAGGTGCGCCTGCAGGGAGCGGAATGCACTGATCAGACTTTCTCCTGCGGTACGGGTTTCTGCCAGCATGACCCCGCGGCCCTGCAGGCCTTCGAGCAGTTTCACCACCAGGGGGGTGCCGTTGACCATGTCGATCAACTCCTCACTATCGAGGGGGCTGTCGGCGAAGCCGGTGGTGGGGATGTCCACACCATGTTGCAGCAGTAGTTGCAGCACATACAGGCGGTCGCGGGAGTGGGCTATGGCCTCGGCTGAATTCAGTACCGGTATGTCCAGGGCTTCGAATTGACGCACCAGGGCGCAGCCGTAATAGGTCAGGGCGGGGCGCACGCGGGGGATGACCGCATCCAGCTCATTGAGCAGGCGGCCACCGCGGTAGTGGACTTCCGGGTTTTCGGCATCGAGCTTCATGTAACAGTGCCGGATATCATAGAAACGGATTCGATGGCCCCGTTCCTCACCGGCTTCCAGGATGCGTTGGTTGCTGACCAGTTCAGGGTCGCTGGCCAACAGGCCGATCCGCAGGCCGGAGGTTTCCCGGGTGTGGTCACGATACAGTTCATCAATCTGCTGTTGCTTGAGTTCTCCCCCCAGCAGTCGCGCGGCCGGGTCGACCAGCATCCTCCCACTCATGGCTTCGCGGCCCAGCAGCATGCGGTAACCCATGGAGTCGCGGTTGCTCAGGGTGAGCTCCACGTCCCAGGCCTGCCCCCTGTGCTCGAGGCGGGTGCGGATCACGTATCGTTTCTCGCCAATGCCGCTGGAACTCTTCACCACCCGTCGATCCACCACTTCCGCTTCGCAGCGGATGATGGTGCGGCGGTTTTTCTGCAGGGGGTGGACTTCGAAACTGACCCAGCGGGCACCGCCGCGGCGGAAGCCGCGGATGTTGAAGGCGTGCAGTGAAGAAGTCCTGGCGCCGGAGTCGACCCGGACGCGCACGGCCGGAATGCCCAGCGCGGGCAGCGAGCACCATTCCTCACTTCCGACTATGATTCGCTCGTCCTCACTCTTCATATTCAATCTCCCTCAGACCATTGACGGCAGCGGCGCACCAGCTCGGCGGCTGGTGTATCGAGTTCACTGCAGTCTCCAGCGTCCAGAGCCCGGTAGGTATGTCGACTCAGCTGTTTACCCAATTCCACCCCCCATTGGTCAAAGCTGTTGATGTGTAACAAAACCCCGAGAGCATGCACTTTATGTTCGTAGAGCGCCAGCAGGCGGCCCAGGTGTAGGGGATCGAGGCGCTGCAGCAGCAGCGTGTTGCTGGGCCGGTTGCCCGGGGTGGCGCGGTGGGCGGCCAGTTCCCGGGCCCGTTCGGGGGAACTGCCCCGGGCCAGCATTTCCTGTTCTGCTTCCTGTGGCGTCTTGCCGTTCATAAGAGCCTGGCTCTGGGCCAGGCAGTTGGCCAGCAGATGACGATGGGCCTGCTGGTTGAGACCGTCGGGGCAACGCGCCACGGCAATGAAGTCGGCCGGCACCAGGGCCGTGCCCTGGTGCAGTAACTGATGGAACGAGTGCTGGCCGTTGGTGCCGGCACTACCCCAGATTATGGCGCCCGTCGGGTGGTCAACCATCTGTCCGTCCAGGTCGGTCGATTTGCCCAGGCTCTCCATGTCCAGTTGCTGCAGGTAGGCAGGAAAACTTTCCAGTGCCTGGGAGTAGGGTAAAACGGCCTGGGTTTCGGCCTGCCAGAACTGTCGATACCAGAAGGCAAGCAGGGCCAGCAGTACCGGCATGTTCTGCGTCAGCGGGCTGTTGAGGTAATGCTGATCCATGTCCCGGGCGCCTGCCAGCAATTGACGGAAAACGGGCATGCCAGCGCCCAGGGCGATGGGCAGGCCGATGGCGGACCACAGGGAAAAGCGGCCTCCGACCCAATCGTCCAGCGGCAGTATGTGATCGGCGTGCAGGCCGAAGCTGATGGCTTTTTCCGGACAGGCGGTCATGGCGATGAAATGCTGCCCGAGCCCGGTCTCCGGGCCTGCGTTGTCGAGTAGCCATTGTTTCGCCAGGCGGGCATTCTCCAGTGTCTCAAGGGTGGTGAAGGATTTGGAGGCAATCAGGAACAGGGTCCGTCCCGGATTGAGGGGACGGAGTGTGCGATCCAGATGCTGCGGATCGACATTGGACACGAAATGGCAGCGGGGGCCATCCTGCGATTGCAGGGCCTGGTATACCATCGATGGTCCCAGGTCCGAGCCGCCGATGCCGATGT
>PWQG01000150.1 GCA_003556835.1 Gammaproteobacteria bacterium | reverse complement strand
TGCGATCCTTGTAGGTCAGGCCTGTCACCTTCTTGCCATCACCAGTGACCTCGGTGGTCTGGGCGCTGGTCAGGATGGTGACGTTGTCCAGGCTGCGCAATTTCCGCTGTAGAACCTCGTCGGCCTTGAGCGAATCGGCGAACTCCAGCAGGGTGACATGTGATGTCAGGCCCGCCAGGTCGATGGCTGCTTCCACGCCGGAGTTGCCTCCGCCAATCACAGCCACGGGTTTGCCCTTGAACAGCGGTCCGTCACAGTGGGGGCAGAAGGCCACGCCGCGGTTTTTATACTCATCCTCGCCAGGCACATTCATTTCGCGCCAGCGAGCACCGGTGGCCAGTATGAGGGTCTTGGCCTTCAGATTGGCGCCGTTCTCGAACTCGACCTCGTGCAGTCCACTGCCATTGGCGGGTTTGAGCAGGGCCGCGCGCTGGCCATTCATGATGTCCACTTCGTAGTCCTTGACGTGTTCCTCCAGGTGACGCGCCAGTATCGGGCCCTCGGTGTGAGAGACCGAGACGAAATTCTCGATGCCGGCGGTGTCGAGCACCTGGCCGCCGAAACGTTCGGATGCAACGCCGGTACGGATGCCTTTACGCGCCGCATAGATCGCGCTGGAGGCGCCCGCCGGCCCGCCGCCGATCACCAGCACATCGAAAGGTGCCTGTTCGCGCATTTTCTCGGCTTCACGCTCACTGCTGCCGCTGTCCATCTTCGCCAGGATGTCCTCGATCGTCATGCGGCCCTGGCCGAACATCTCGCCGTTGAGGAAAACGCTGGGCACGGACATCACTTCGCGCTTATCCACCTCATCCTGGAACAGGGCGCCATCAATGGCCACGTGGCTGATGTTGGGGTTGAGAATTGCCATCAGGTTCAGTGCCTGCACCACGTCCGGGCAGTTCTGGCAGGACAGGGAGTAATAGGTCTCGAAGTGGAAGCTGCCCTCGATATTGCGGATCTGTTCCTGCACGTCTTCGCCGACTTTGGGCGGGTGACCGCCGGTCTGCAACAGAGCCAGGATCAGCGAGGTGAACTCGTGACCACCGGGGATGCCGGCGAAATACAGATCGATATCCGCTTCCTTGTGCTGCAGTGAAAATCCGGGCGTGCGCGGGTTGCTGCCGTTCTCGCGCAGGCTGATCTTGTCGGACAGGCCACTGATGTCCTGCAGCATGGTCTGCAACTCACGCGAGTTTTCACTTTCATCCAGTGAAGCCACAATCTCAAAAGGTCGTCTGACCTTTTCCAGATAGGCTTTCAACTGGGTCTTCATGTTCTGGTCCAACATGCGCTGTTTCTCCCTGGGAATCACAAAATTCAGGCACAAAAATGCCCGGACGCAGTGCGCCCGGGCATTCGGGCTTGCTCAGATCGCCGGCTTTTCGGCCGGAGATGGTCCCTGCGCTCAGATCTTGCCGACGAGGTCCAGAGACGGTGCCAGGGTAGCCTCGCCTTCCTTCCACTTGGCGGGGCAGACTTCGCCCGGATTGGCGGCGATGTACTGGGCAGCCTTGATCTTGCGGATCAGATCGGATGCGTCCCGGCCCACGCCTTCAGCAGTCACTTCGATCAACTGGATGCGGCCCTGGGGATCGATCACGAAGGTACCGCGGTGCGCCAGACCGTTGTCTTCAATGTAGACACCGAAGTTGCGGCTGATGACGCCTGTCGGGTCACCGACCATCGGATACTGGATCTTGTTGATGGTCTCGGAGCTATCGTGCCAAGCCTTGTGGGTGAAATGGGTGTCGGTGGACACGCTGTAGACTTCCACGCCCATCTTCTGCAGTTCGTCGTAATGGTCGGCCAGGTCGCCCAGCTCGGTGGGGCAGACGAAGGTGAAATCGGCCGGGTAGAAGAATACGACGGACCACTTGCCTTTCAGGTCGGCTTCGCTGACCTGGATGAATTCGCCGTTGTGGAAGGCGGTGGCAGCGAAGGGCTGTACTTCAGAGTTGATCATTGTCACTTGCTACTTCTCCTTGAATTTGGTTTCCCGAATGGGCTGCTTGCTCAACACCCGCTATTCTAGGGGTGATTCCTTAAGAATTAAAATGAATTATTTGTTGCCCTGTGATAGCTAAAATAAATCATGCAGAACGTCAGCAAGCCCTGTGAGCGTTCTGCTGGCCATAAGATGGGGCCGGGGGAGGGGATTTCAAGCCGGGCGGCGGGATTGGGTGCCGCCCGGCCTGAAACTGCCGGGCGTCTGATTATCAGAGGCCGGTAAGTTCGCGACTGATGGCATCCAGGCGCTCGCGGGCTTCACGATCATAGGCCTGGTCATTGGCCCGTCGCTCGTCCATGCCGGAGAAGTACAGGCCGGTGCGGCCTTCGAGTTCCGGAGAAACGGTCAGTTGCATCAGGGCACGGGCACCTTCATCTACGGTGGTCTGGGCCGGGCGACCACTCATCTCGACCATGGTGGTGTCCATCATGGTGGCAGGGTGCAGGGTGGTGAAGGTCACGCCACTGCCCTCGAGTTCTTCGGCCTTATGGAATGTGTGCAGCACCTGGGCCAGTTTGCTCTGGGCATAGGCGCGGCGACCGTCAAAATCGGATTCCAGCATGAGATCATCGAAATCCAGTGGAGTCTGGGCACCTGAGGCCACATTCACGATCCGAGAAGGGGCCGCGGCCCGCAGCGCCGGTTCCAGCAATTCAGTCAGCAGGTAGTGGGCCAGGTAATTCACCTGGAAGACCATCTCGTAACCATCTTCGCTGAGCATGCGCTGCCCATCGTTGAAGGCTGAGCCTATACCGGCATTGTTGATCAGCAGATGAAGCTCATT
>PWQG01000194.1 GCA_003556835.1 Gammaproteobacteria bacterium | reverse complement strand
TTTTGAGTATGGATAATCCGCGAATCGGCACCGTCTCCAGCCAGTCAACCGTAAGTGGACTGGACTCGACCAGGCGCTCGAACTCGGCGATACGAATCTGGTTGAGACCGCCATCGACATCCGAGAATTTTTCAGCACCGTCGGAACGAAACTGCGCCCTCCAATGAAGAAGCGCCTGCTCAGAAAATAGCAGATGGGCCCATGGAAACACGGAGAACAAGTGCCCGCCATAGGGGTGGAGCCAGGTCGGGCCGAAGGAAATTAGCACCTCGCCTTCAGGCTTGAGCAGATCGCTCATGATCTGCAGTATGCCGAGCGGATCAGAAAAATGTTCGAAGGCATCAAAGCTGACAATGATGTCTGCTCTTTCTTCGGTTTGCATAGTGAAGCAGCATCGATCTTCCACACCGGCCTGCACAGCACGTTGCCGTGACCGATCCAGATGTTTTTGCTGAATGTCGAGGCCGATCACGCGGCAATCGGGAGCCGCTTGAGCCATGGCAACCGCCTGCTGGCCGTCCCCGCAGCCGAAATCTATCACCGTCTTTCCCGCAAGGCTACTCGTCAAACCGTCTCCGAAATGCGCGTTAAGTTTCGCACCGCCTTCAGGAGATGCCGAAATGACTTCCCGTGGTGGGACCTGGGCGATGACCTTCAGAATCCCCAGTCCCACGGATCCACCAAGTTTGACCATAACCAATCCTGCCTTTCCCCCGCGCCAGAACCCCAATTGAACGGGCACATTAATGCAAAATGTGTATATTTTTCTGTGCGGTAACCCACATTACTAGTGTTTTATTGAGGTACGTTAGCCATCGCACAGAAGCCCCCTGCAGAGACACGGAAGATGACTGGCAACAGTTGTTATTCATTCACATCCTGGCGGAGGGGCAAACATGTTCAGAATCGATGAATCGGTTTCGATACCGACCGGCCTTCGCGATGAGCTGCCCGCAGCCTTCCCTGCCAGTGAATCACCCAGACTCGCAACTCGCCGCCAGATGCAACTGGGGTTGGTCGGAAGGTTGTTCAGACAACAAAGTCTGCGCTGGTTTGCATTACTGGCAGTGGTTGAATTAGCGCTTCTCATGCTGGCGCCCTGGTTGGCAATCAAAACCCGTTTTTTCTTCTATCCCGCGATGGGGGCCGAGGCCCTGACGCTCCTGCCGCTCAAGACCATCATGTTTGCCGGCGTGATATGGACCAGCATGATGGCACTGGGCATGTATCAGCGTCATGGTCGGGAAATCAAGGGTGTAGTAGTCGGCACATTGACTCGACTTGTACTCGCCATGACAGGGGGTGCGCTTGCCTTGATGGTGCTTTTCTTCCTGGTACCCGGCATCGAAGTCGGGCGTGGCGTCCTGGCCCTGTCGCTACTCTACGCCTCCGGATTCATGATCCTTTCCCGACTGACATTTTCACGTCTCACCAATGGTGGGCGTCTCAGGCGTCGGGCGTTGTTTCTTGGTGCCGGCAACAAGGCAGCCGCGCTGTTGAAGGATGCTCACCTGGAAGACAATCTCCGTTCAGTCAGGATTGTCGGATTTGCCAACAGCAGCCCAGGCACCAATGCCGATGCCCTGCATTTCGATCCTGCCCGCCGCATGGTCATCACTGGCTCCCTGGTCGATACAGTTTTTGACAATCACATAGATGACATCGTTGTTGCATCCGATGATCTTCGCAACTGCCTGTCAATGGATGAATTGATGACCTGCCGGCTGGCGGGCATCAATGTACTGCGACTGGATGCATTCTATGAGCGCGAGATGGGCCGGGTCATGCTGGAGGGACTGCTGCCCTCCTGGTTTGTCTTTACTTCCGATTTCAATCGTTCCGTCATGCGCCGTTTCACCAGACGCGTCTTCGATCTGGCTGCCGCAGCCGGAATCCTGTTTCTGACCTGGCCGATAATGCTCCTGGCTGCTATTGCGATCTGGCTGGAATCCGGCGGTCGAGGTCCTGTCCTCTACTTCCAGGATCGGGTAGGCGAAGGAGACAAGGTCTTTGCCTTGGTCAAGTTCCGAAGCATGCGCACGGATGCCGAGCACGATGGCGTCGCTCGCTGGGCAAGTGCCGATGACAATCGCATTACACGTGTCGGCCACATCATTCGCAAGCTGCGACTCGATGAACTGCCACAGTTGTACAACGTCTTCAAGGGCCAGATGAGCATGGTCGGCCCTCGGCCTGAAAGACCCGAGATAGTGGCCATGCTGCAACAGGATATTCCTTACTACGGACTGCGTCACAGCATTACTCCAGGACTTACCGGGTGGGCGCAATTGCGTTATCCCTACGGGGCCTCTGTGGCCGACGCCATCGAGAAGCTGCGCTATGACCTCTACTACATCAAGAACCAGAGTCTACTGTTCGATCTGCAGCTCTTGCTACAGACCGTCGAGGTCGTGCTCTTCCGGCGGGGCAGCCGATGAACGGGCATTCAATCATCAAGAACTCATCGCACGGCGTACCGCTGGTCTCTGTCATCACGCCGGTTTACAACGGAGAAGCCTGGCTCGGGGAAGCACTAGACAGTGCCCTTGGGCAAACCTTCGAATCCATGGAAATCATTGTGGTTGATGATGGGTCAACCGACTCCAGCCTGCAAATTGCCTGCGCTCGGGCCGAGTGGGCTTCCGATCGCATCAGGGTAATCAGCCAGAACAACGCGGGCCTGCCCACGGCACGCAATGTCGCCATGAAGCATGCACGGGGTCAGTATTACGCACTGCTTGACGCCGACGATGCCTGGCAATCCGATCACCTGGAAGCACTAATGGAGATTTTTGATCGGGATCCCGACCTGGGGCTGGTGCACGCGAACATTGAGCGTGTCGATGCATTTGGTCGGACGCTCGATATCCCGAACCGAACCTGGTCGGAGCAGACCGATGCCTTCGATGCAATTGCACTGCGTCATGAGCATGTGTCCTGCCCAACCGCTGTTTTCAGTCGCAGTGCGATCGAGATGGTCGGCAGTTTTGATCCGCAATTCACCGGACTGGGCTGTGAGGACCGGGATCTCTGGCTTCGAATCGCAGCACGATTCCGCATTCGTTACCTCGATCGGGTCACGGCTCGGTACCGCGTCCATCGGGCCAGCATGAGCGCAGATCAGGATCGAATGGCCCGGGCCCGGCAACTGCTCATTGCCAAGCTGGGACAAACTCGCCGTGGCTTCATGCTCGTTCCCCGCATGGAAGCGATGCTGCTCAGTGACCTTGGACTCGACCTGCTGGCCGATGATCACCATGCTGCCGCCATCCTCCACCAGTGGCGGGCCCTGCGTCTGACGCCTGCAGAGCCAGTCATAAGACGTCGACTGGTCCGATCCCTGCTCGAGGGCTGTCGGGCACTGACCAGTATCCGACGCCGGCAAGCCGGTCACGGGAGTGTCCCATGAAAAAGATTCCAACCATTCTTGTTACCGGAGGAGCCGGGTACATCGGGTCTCATGTCGTTGCCCAGCTCGGGGCCCGCGGGGAACGTATCGTCGTGCTCGACAATCTGAGTACGGGCAACTCGAGAGCGGTGCTCCATGGCCGCCTGGTCGTCGGAGATATCGCCAATGAGCGCCTTCTCAATATGCTGTTCCGCGAATACCGGATTGAGACAGTTTTGCATTTTGCAGGCCGAATCGTAGTACCTGAATCAGTCGCGAAACCGCTGGAGTACTACGATTGCAATACCTCCGGGGCACGCACTTTGATGGCTGCCAGTGCAAAGGCCGGAGTGCGTCAGTTCATCTTTTCCTCGACTGCTGCAGTCTACGGCGACCCGCCGGGAGGGGTGGCGGATGAACAAACCCCGCCGATGCCAATCAATCCCTATGGCCGCTCGAAGCTGATGACTGAGTGGATGCTGCGTGACCTGGCGGCAGCTTCGACCATGCGCCATGTGATTCTGCGCTATTTCAATGTGGCAGGTTGCGACAGTCATGGCAGGATTGGCCAGGACACGCCCGAGGCAACCCACCTGATCAAGGTCGCCTGTGAGCATGCCGTCGGCAAACGCAAGGGACTGGAAGTATTCGGATCCGACTACCCGACGGCCGACGGGACTTGCGTACGCGATTACATACATGTGGAGGACCTGGCCACCGCTCATCTGCATGCAGTCGACTACTTGCGTGCGGACAATGAATCTCTCACCGCAAACTGCGGCTATGGCCATGGCTACAGCGTTCTCGAAGTGATTGACACCCTGAGGAACCTGGTCGACTTTCCTCTCAACGTCAAGCTATCCCCGCGCCGAGCGGGCGATATGGCCACCATCATTGCTGACAACAAGCTAATTCGTCAACGGTTGGGATGGATGCCCAAACGGGACAACCTTGAATTGATCATAGCCTCCGCTCTGGCCTGGGAAGACCAACGGCAAATCGCAACGGAAAAGCGTACGCCCGGAAAACAGGCCATCAAGGCCCCGGAGCTGGCAACCGACGCTTTCCCGGGAGTTCACTGAGATGAATCAGCCTGAAAGCGATATCACCAAACCGCTGGTCAGCGTGATTCTCCCTGCGTTCAATGCCGCCCGTTTCCTCGAAAGAGCACTGGATTCCGTCAGAAATCAGACCTACCCGGCAAATAGAATCGAAGTCTTGCTGGTTGATGACGGCTCGACCGATGAGTCACTTCACATCGCGGAAAAATACGAGCATCAACTGTATGATCTGAAGGTATGCAGTCAGCCAAACCAGGGGGTCTCCTCTGCGCGAAACCTGGCGATCCTGCTGAGCAATGGGGATTTGATTGCATTCCTTGATGCAGACGATCGCTGGCTTCCTGACAAGATATCTCAGCAGGTAGCTGTCTTCGATGCCGCCCCGACTGTCGGCCTGGTTCACTGCGGTTGTACGTTTGTCGATCAGAATGGGAAGAAACTGGAGAACTGGTCGCGTCGATCCCGTGTGGATCAAGGCGATGTCTTGCTCGACTATATCTGCGATTTCTTTTTGATCACATCCAGCGTCATGATCCCCCGGACCGTCCTTGATGATGTGGGCTATTTCAATGAATCGCTGAAAGTTGGTGAAGACAATGACCTGTTTCTTCGAATAGTCGCCAGCTACCTCATCGGCTGTGCGCCGCAGCCACTACTCGAGCGTACGGTTCGATCCGATAGCCTGAGTCGTGAGGATTATGAGCTGGATGCACACACCGATCTTCAGACCCTGCAAAGGTTCCTGGAGTCACATCCCGAGTTTGCCAGAGAAAACCGGCGAAGAATTGATGCCCATTTTTCTGACTATCTTTTCAGCTATGGCTATCGCTTGCTGGAAGACGGCCGACTCGAGCAGGCCCGCGACGCCCTGAAGCGATCCCTCAGGATCGGCTGGTCAACCCGGGCAGGCCGCACGTTGATTCGCAGTTATCTACCGACACGAATCGCGAACCGAGCGCGGGCGAAATGGACATGAAGATCCTGTCCAGGACCCTGCCACAACCAGACCTGAAGGCGCGCTTCAATGACGCACGTAATCCCGGTTTCTCGAATGTCTGGCGGGGTGCGGTCGCACGCTCAACCCTCACCCGCCCATTGGCCAGTCTTTTCGCGGGACTGGGCACCTGTCTCATGTATCACCGGATCTGTGAGGACGAGCAGACTCGGGCCACAATACAGTCGAGCTTCCTGCCCAACCAGGAGCTGATTGTCAGCACCCGCGCCTTCAATGAGCAAATGGCATTCCTGGCACGCAACTACAATTGCATTTCTCTGCACCAGGCCATTGAGCAACTCAAGAGCGGCCGCCTCCCTCCAGGCAGCGTGGTGGTGACATTCGATGACGGCTATCTCGACAATCTGACGCTCGCCCTGCCCGTTCTCCAATCACATGGAATTCCTGCAACCGTGTACATCGCCACCGGCCTGATCGAACAGACATCAAGGCTGTGGTGGTATGAGCTGGAACAACTGGTTGCCGGACAGTCGAATCTCCATATCGACTGGCAGGGCCGGGAATACAACATCAGTTCGACCAACGTCATGGAGAAACGACTGGCCTACGTGTTTCTGAACCGGCTGATGAAAAGAATGAGTCCGGAAGAGCAATCGGACTTCATGGCCATGCTGCAAGCCGAGCACCCCCACCACTTCAACTACTCAAGCCTGGTGCTCCGTCGGCGACACCTGGCAAAACTGGCCGACGATCCGTTAATCACGATCGGTGCCCACACACACCATCACCTTGTGCTGAGCCGTCTGTCCGACATTCAACTGCGTCACGAGCTCCTTCGGTCACGCGAACTCCTGCAGTCCTGGCTCGAGCGTCCAGTCGACCACCTGGCCTATCCTTTCGGCAGCAACCAGCAGGCATGCAAGCGAGAATTCAAGGTTGCTCGCGAGCTGGGTTTTGAGTCTGCAGTAACCACGCGTCTTGGACATCTCCAGAAGTTTCATCGGAACCACCTGCTTGCACTGCCCAGAGTAGCTGTCGGCTACCAGGACTGCATGTCGCGTTTCGAGTGGAAACTCAGTGGACTGTATTGCCTGAGCAGGCGACCGCTGAGCCGGATACGCATCTAGAAAATCAGGTGGTATTGGCCAGAAGTCGGGAGGACTTCGAAGGAGGCGCTGGACGTCACAACCGAACACCCTCCCGACTTCTGACCAATGCCACCTGCAGGTAATGCCGGAACAAGATATTTCCGGCTCTCTTTCACCGGATTCTTCATGTGCGCTCGCAAACACTGGGGCATCCATCTCCCATTCGATTCCCTACCTTGATGGGGCTCACCCAACTTTTCCTCTCCGACAACATCTGCCATATACTTTCTGAACAAATTCACTGACAGACTATTGCCACCGAACAAGTGAAGGGGCAATTCTCAGTGAGTGAAAGTGGATGAAAGCATCTTCCGGTCAGTTTTTTCGCGTACAAACAACCTTCTTCGTTCTGCTGTTTTCCATCATCGCTTTCGATGCTGCGGCATCGACCTATTTCGTGCGTACCGATGGTGGCAGCGCCAGCCAGTGCACAGGCCAGGCTGATCTTCCCTACCCCGGCAGCGGCACCAATCAGGACTGTGCCTGGAATCATCCTTTCGTTGCCCTCCCGCCCGGCGGGCCGGCACGCATCCAGGGCGGGGATACTCTTCACATCGAATCAGCCAGCTTCATGATGGGGTACGGCGCGCCTTCTTCCGAAAACTGTCACCAGAGCTGGTCCTGGGAGTGTCACATGACACGGGTACCCAGTGGTCCCTCACCGGATCAACCCACCCGCATACTCGGACAGGGCCACGATGAGGGATGCCAACAGCCCCCTGAACTGTGGGGAACGGAAAGATCGTGGATGGTAGTCAACCTCGAGGGCAGTTCCAATGTCGAACTGGCCTGCCTGGAGATCACCGACCGCGGCAGCTGCATCGAGTCACATTGTCATAACGGCCAGTGTGATGGCGAAGTTGCCGCCTGCAATCGCAGCTCTCCACCATTTGGTCAGTGGGCCTCGACTGGAATCTCGGCACGAGACTCCAGCAACGTGGTCTTGCGTGACCTCAACATCCATGGTCTGGCCAATCGTGGCGTTTTCGCCGGACGCCTCGCTGACTGGTACCTTGAACGGGTTCGGATCAATGCCAACGGCTGGAGCGGTTGGGATGGCGACCTGGGAGGCAACAGCTCCAACAGCGGCACACTGCACTTCAGTGAAGTGGAGATTGGCTGGAATGGATGCGGGGAACGTTGGCCCGATGGAGAGATATTCGGCTGCTGGGCGCAGGGTGGCGGTGGCTACGGTGACGGCCTGGGCCTGGCCGAATCCGGCGGTCACTGGATCTTCGAGGACAGCACTGTCCACCACAATACTTCCGATGGCCTAGACCTGCTTTACCTGAACGATGACGGCCGGGTCACCATTAGGCGCACACTGGTTGAAGCCAATGCCGGCAATCAGATCAAGGTGTCACGCGAGGCGCTGATCGAAAACTCGATCATTGTCGGTCATTGCGCCTATTTTGCCGACTTCCCCAACATGCACCCGGGTGATCAATGTCGGGCCATGGGCGATGCCATTTACGTCGGCTTGAGAAACAACGCCCAAACCGATCTGATCAACAACACGATCGTCGGCCAGGGCAACTGCGTCGTCAGCGGGGGTGGCGGCAGCAGCGAGTCACGTCTGCGCATGATCAACAACCTCTTCATGGGCAAGCCCTACTGGCACGATTCATCGAAGCAAAGCTGCCTGTACTACTCCGGCAGCAGTGAGTCAGTGGAGTGGACAAACAATTACATCGATGAAGTACGCCACAATGCCTGCCCCGGCAACAGTCTTTGTCTGGGTTCACCCATGATCGCCGATCCGCTGCTGGCCGGTTTCGATGCCGAGCCAATGGACGGTAGCCCGCTGATCGCAGCAGCCAATGGCGAGCATGCTCCGGCCCGTGATTTCTTCGACCTCCCCCGCGGCGTGGCCGGTGGACCGGACATCGGCGCCATCGAATGGAGGGACGAACCAGAACCAGATCCAGAGGCAGAGCCGGACCCGATCGATCCGCCCGAAGATCCGCCTGAGGCCAGCTTCACCTATCACTGTAACGATCTCGACTGTTATTTCGACGGCAGCGGGAGTACCGGTGAGGGAATTAATTTCGCCTGGAACCTCGGTGACGGCGCCACAGCCAGCACCAGCGACGTCAGCCACAGCTACGCAGCTTCAGGCAGTTATACCGTGATGCTGACGGTCACCGACGTTGCCGGCAACAGCAATTCAAGCAGCCAGACTGTGACAGTCACGGAACCCGACAACGAGGCGCCGGCACTCACACTGATCGCGACCGGCTTCCGCCATCGAGGGCACCGGATTGCAGACCTGGAATGGTCAGGCGCCGGCACCGACGCGGTGGATATCTATCGCGATGGCGAGTGGCTGGGCACGGCTCCCAACCTGGGTGCATACAGGGATAGCACTCTCGGCCGGGGGCCAGGTTCCGCGATCTACCAGGTCTGCTAGTCGTCCAGCCAGCACTGCTCGGAAAGCGTCACCGCATTCTTCTAGACCACCACGGCCGCGCCCCGAGCAATCTGCGCGGGGCAGCGGCCCAGGGCTTGTACGCCTCAAAACATAGTGATGTGCAGCACAGTTCTTGGCCTGCCACGAGAATTCAGGCACGCCGATTCAACGCCGCACCAACGGGCACAACATGTTTTTTCAACAAATGCGCTGACATACTTTTTCCACGGAAATCAGCAACCCAGCACATCACCCACAGCACGCCAGCTGTGAACGACATTATCCGCGAATCCATAATCAGAGTGTATCGATCAATGAGTCCATCAAACCATAGGCATTCTCCTCTGGCTTTCTTGCCAAAAGTACTTCTGCTCGTATTTCTCTCGATGATTGCCACTGCAGCCTCGGCAACAACCTATTACGTTCGTGCCGACGGCGGCAGTGCCAGCCAATGTACCGGGCTGTCCAACAGTGCCTATCCTGGCAGTGGCAGCAACCAGGACTGTGCCTGGAATCATCCGTTCGTTGCCCTGCCTCCGGGTGGCACGCCGCGTATCCAGGGCGGTGACACCCTGCACATCGGGCCGGGCAACTTCATGATGGGTTATGGGGCGCCTTCCTCCAGCAACTGTAATCAGAACTGGTCCTGGGAATGTCACATGGCTGCCATCCCCAGCGGCCCATCGCCGAGTCAACCAACCCGCATTCTCGGTGCCGGCCACGACCAGGGTTGCACCCAGCCGCCGCAGCTGTGGGGTACCGAACGCGCCTGGATGGTCGTCAACATGCAAGGCAGCTCCAACGTCGAGATGGCTTGTCTGGACATTACCGACCGCGGCAGCTGCATCGTGTCGCATTGTCACAACGGGCAGTGCGGGGGTGAAGTTGCTGCCTGCGATCGTGGCTCGCCGCCCTTTGGCCAATGGGCGTCGACCGGGATCTCGGCACGCGATTCCAGCAACGTCGTCTTGCGTGATCTCAATATCCACGGGCTGGCCAATCGCGGCGTCCACGCCGGGCGACTGACCGACTGGACCCTTGAACGAGTCAGGATCAACGCCAATGGCTGGGCCGGATGGGATGGAGACCTTGGCGGCAACAGCTCGAACAGCGGCACCATTCACTTCAAGGAGAGCGAGATCGCGTACAACGGATGTGCCGAGCGCTGGCCCGACGGTGAGATTTTCGGCTGCTGGGCTCAGGGAGGCGGCGGCTACGGCGATGGAGTGGGTCTGGCCCAGTCCGGAGGCCACTGGATCTTCGAAGACAGCAGTGTCCACCGCAACACCTCCGACGGCATCGACCTGCTTTATCTCAACGACAATGGGCACGTCACGATACGGCGAACACTGGTCGAATCCAATGCCGGCAACCAGATCAAGGTGTCGCGCTCGGCGCTGATCGAGAATTCGGTGGTGGTCGGCAATTGCAGCTACTTCGCCGATGAGCCCAACATGCTCTCCGGCGACCACTGCAGAGCCTTGGGTGATGCCATATACGTCGGCTTGAGCAACGCTTCGCAGACCGACCTGATCAACAATACGATCATAGGTCAAGGCAACTGTGTCATCAGCGGCGGTGGCGGCAGCAATGCTTCGCAACTGCGCCTGCTCAACAACGTCATCATCGGCAAGCCCTACTTCCTTAACCCGAGCCAGCTCAGCTGCCTGTACTACTCCGGCACAAGCGAGACAATTGTCTGGGACAGCAATCATGTCAGCAATGTTCGCCATGGTGCCTGCCCCGGCAACAGCCTTTGCAACGGCTCCCCGCAACTTACCGACGCCACGCTGACAGGTTTCGACCCGTATCCACTGCCGGGAAGTCCTGTGATCAATGCCGCCAACTCCAATTTCGCGCCGCCAGTGGATTTTCGTCGCCTGCCGCGCCATGCCGGCAGCGGACCGGACATCGGCGCCATGGAATTCGGCGTCGACGACTACGGAGTTGATCCGGACGACAGCATCTTCAGCGATGCCTTTGCCTGGCTGAACTGGTGAGACTCGAGATGGCTGATCAGGAATCATGGGAGCATTGTCCCCATGCTTCTGGCGGTCATCCGTGCGGAAACCCACATAGGAATGAGATCGCTGCGGCGGTCTCATTCCTGCCCGCTTTCGCGGGAACGACCTGGAATCCACCTCTTGATGCTCCCCTTCGCCTTGCGCAGCAGACCATCCCCCCATACCGC
>PWQG01000046.1 GCA_003556835.1 Gammaproteobacteria bacterium | reverse complement strand
TGGCCAAGGAAGTGCTTGATTATATGACCGACATAAACGCCTGGAAACTTCATGGTGGCCCTGCACAGGCTTTTGACGCTTTAACTACCGCGGCAAGCAGGGGGGAAAGATTTAGAAAAGGACAGGCTGGCCTTATCACCTTCAGAGGGCAAAAAGTGAGAGGAGTACAGCATTTAGAAAGATTGCTTTTGAGCACTCCCGAACAGGCAAGCAAAATACAGCCTATCCTGGACGCTTTTGCCAGAAACCCTCAATTTCAGCAACTTACTAATATTTTAAATAAGGGCTTCAATACTATGGAGAATATTCCTGCGTTATTGAAAGACGAACTGGTTAAATTTAACTTTAAGAAAAACGCCAGCCATTCAATCAAAATGAATACTCCCAGGGAAATTTTTGGTAATATTCATGGGGCTGGCAAGATAATGATGAAAGACGGGACTATTCCTAAAGACTTTAACCTGCCTGGCCTGGTATTTGATTTTGTGGAAACTCCTGCCTGGATTCCTGAAACTCACCTGGCTCCTGTAATGAAAAGCGAAGAGGCTTTTAAGATTAAACAAATCCTTCGTAAAAGTGTAGATATTGGCGTGCACGAACAAATGGCTCCTACAAGAACGGGCATGATTGATAAAGCATTAAGTCAGGGCAGACAAATAGACCATTATAAAATGGGAAGGGAACTGCTGGAGGCTGGAGATTCTAAGCTTGGCCCTCTTGCTCAACAAAGAGAAAGCGTAGCCCAGATGATGGAACGGACTATTCGTAATCGCAGGGAATTAATTGAAATGACTGAAAGCGTAAACATAGAAAACCTTTACAGACATTTACCTTCAAAAATTGACCCTGGAGGCAAGGTTCCACATAAAATCACCAGGAGAGGCAAAGAAATTGCCACTTACAGAGCAAGGACTTTATATGACGACTACAAACTATTAACAGAACACCCTCAAATGGGAGATACGATTAAAGAAACCATTAACCAAATACGCCACCATAATAAGCAAATACTTAACCTGGAACGTGAACTGGGTATGCCTGTTAGTGCTCTTGGCGAAGATTTCCTGCATTACATGCCACGTATTTTAACCAAAGAAGCCAGAGAGGTTTTAGAAAAATACAACATACTTGAACAAATGTATATTGATGAGATTAAGCATATTGCGGCAAATACCAAACACAGAAGTATGCAGGAAAGAATGTTGACGCAGAACGTAAGAAATTTCCTTGACCGAAGAGTAAGTAAATTAAACGAACTATCCACCACTGGAAAGCCTGGCTCTTTGAGCAAACATTTAGGTATTGAAGATTACAAGTTAAGGGACACAAAAGGCCAAATGGTTGCTATGGGAGATGGAGGCAAAGCACAGTTTAAAAAAGCACTTGATGAGATTCAATCTAAAAAGATAAAGCTATACAATGACGACCCTGCTATCGCTTTAGCATACAGGGGTATGAGGCACGAAAATAGCGTCCAGGCACATAAACACCTGGACGAGATAGTGGAGCTTTATGGTAAACACCGAGCCGATTTTCCACACAAATCAGTAAAAAGGTTTGGTAAAGGGGCAGAAGCATACGATGTTTTTGACAGCAGATTGCCTGATTGGGCTGGTGGAGAAGCAGTAAGATACAAAACCATACCGCAAAAATATAAAAATAAGTATGGTAGATTTGCCGAATATGCTTATCCCGAAGAAGTTACAGATTACCTGATTAACCTTGAACAAAAAATGAGCACAGCCCAAACTCCTGAATGGCTAAAAGTTTACGATAAATACTTCAATACCTGGAAGCAATGGTTACTATTCCCCATTCCTGGGTTTCACGTCAGAAACATAGTAGACAACACCTGGAAAATGTATTTGCATGGAGTAAGCCCTGAATCTTTCCAAGATGTAACTGAACTGTACTTTGACTTGCATAAAAAAACAGGTATAACCAAAACTACTGCCAGAGGAGCACAATACACAGCAGACAGTTTAATCGGTTTGGCCAGAGAAAGCGGAGTAGTAGGTTCGGGTTTTATGGCTTCGCATATGAGCAGTGCTCTTGAAGATATGGTGCGGTCTCCTGCTAAACTTCAAGGAGCACTGGGTAAAATGGCAAAAACCAGCCCCCAGAAAGTGATTCAACTTGGTGGGGCCTTAGGTACAATGGTAGAGGACTTTTTCAGAATGACCGTATTCTGGGACGGGCTGAAAAAGGGATTGCCTTTAGAAGAGGCCATGCAGGGAGTAGCAAAAACCCTATTTAACTATGCAGATATTACGACCTTTGAAAAGACAGTATTAAAAAGAATGTTCCCATTCTATGCTTTTATGCGGAAGAATACTCCTTTCCATATGGAACAAATCGCTACTCAACCTGGCAAAATAGGACAGTTAGGAAAAGCAAAAGTGGCAATGGAAGCGACGACAGAAGCACACGAAGAAAGGCTTTTACCTGAATGGCTACAAGGGCCATTCACAGTAAGAACACCCTTCAGAGATGATAAAGGAAATCCACGCTACGCTAATCTGGAATTTTGGTTTTCAACAATGAACTTAGCTGGGCTAACAACTCCTTCAGAATTATTCCCAACGCTATTCAATTCAATGACCCCAGCCATAAAAACACCACTTTCTCTTATAGCTAATTATGACCCTTTCACACAAGGGCCGATAAAAAGATGGGAAGGACACAAAAGAGAATTATTAGGAATAAACATCCCTGCAAAGTTGGAACACACATTGAGAGGGGCAGTGCCTGGAGGTAGAGTGGCTTATGAATTACACAGACTCAATCCAGGCAATATAT
>PWQG01000089.1 GCA_003556835.1 Gammaproteobacteria bacterium | reverse complement strand
CGGCTGGCGTACTCGCACTTGCCTTGCTCGTTTCCGTGGCCCGGGAAACCCCGCCCAGCACTTGGATTCCGCTTTTACTGCTGGTGCCCATATGGTCAATCGCGTGGGCGCCGTGACGAGCCACGCTCTCCCGCCACCTGTCACCGCAGATCCTGGCCTTCAGCACCGCCGGCGTGCTGCGCTGGCTTTGCGCCGTCGCCCTGCTGACGCTTTTGACGGCCACGGCTTTTTGGCAGCCCGTCCCGGATCTGAGCGAGGCGACACTCTATGAGGCCGCACGGCACTTCATCCTGCAGCAACGCGCGGAGAGTAGTTTCCTGCAAGCGCTGCTGGAGGCTGCCGCGGCCCTTGATGGCGCGGGGCACTGGCTTGCCCAGAACTGGCTACACGCTCTACCCTTTGCGATTCGCCCGCTGGCCTGGAGCCTCGTGCTGGTGCAGCAATGGCTGTTTATCTGGCCATTTCTGCTGCTGTGCGAAGCGCTGACTCATGTAATCTATCAACATGGACCTGCAGACGACTCCAGCCCTCGCCCCCGCTGACCCGCCTAGACGTCGGCGCTACTACCTGCTCGCCGTGATGCTGCTCATGGCTGCCCTGCTGTGGATCCTGGCGGCAGAAGATGCCTGGCACTGGCTGCTACCCTCGCGGGTTGGCGTGCAGATCGAGGACCAGGTCTACCTTGTGCCCGAGCGTCGCCTGCAGCGTCTGTCGCGCACCCAGCCAAGCTGGCTGTCTACGGCGGAACAGCAGGCTGTAGAGCGCCTCGAGCAAGGCCTTAGCCATGAGTTGGAGCAGTTGTTCACTCAGGCTCATCACCGGGTCCCCGATTTTGCCGATTGGTACTACTCCCTAATCGGATCCGGAGTACGCCTATGGAGCGCCATGCCCTGGAGCGACCACAACATCACAAAGCGGCTATTCCCGGAAGCAGAGTGGGGCGAGCAACTGGATCGACTGGATGAAGACGTGCGCGAGATGTACGGCGCCGAGATTTCCGGCATGCAGGGGCGCTGGCTAGATTGGCTGGCCGACGAACTGGCCCCCTACCGACGCGACCAGTCGCTGCCTGCGGAGCAGGAAACGATCGACGTCACGGCCAATCTACGCTCGGAGCTGGCACAACGATTCGATGGCACCGGCCTCGCCATCCTCCTTGGAACCGGCACGGCGGCCGGCACTCTGGTATCCCGACAGGCGATCGCACGGGTGAACGCGCGCGCCGCCGCTGCCCGAGCCTCGGCGCGACTGGCCGGCCGCAGCACCGCCACTGGCAGCGGCATCGTCTGCGGCGCTACCGGCCCGGTCGCCCTCGGTTGCGCCGCCCTGGTCTTCACGGGAATCACTCTGGGCACCGAGTGGGTGATTCTGAAGGGCGATGAAGCCCTCAACCGCCCGAAGCTGGAAGAAGCCCTCCACAGCAGCATCGATGCCCTCCAGGAACAGGTAATGGAGGAATACAACGAACAACTTCTGGCCGCCCTGCAGGAAAACATCCGCGACCTCACGGAGAGCATGCAGGCTAGCGTACGACCAATCGACAGCCTGCGGTCCAGCCCCTAGCGGGGCTGCTGGATGATGGGGAAGATATCAGCCAGCCGAGGAGTTGCAGTCGTGGATTTTCGGTCCGTTTTCGAACCCTGAGTCAGCAGCGCAATCGTTCAAGCTCGGCGTATAAGTATTCCGCGTTGGCCCACGGCCTCTGCTCTGATTTAGTCTATCTTGGAAGCTTGCTGACAGGTCTGCACATATCCACTGTAAGCCGACCGAGGTGAAAAATTCTCACACCGATCACGCCGCCTTCGGCCAAGGGTTTAAGCAACCGCGCCATTGTGCTCGCTGATGCGTCGGCAAGGATAGTGGTAATCGTGTCCATGCCTGCAGCGAGCAGCGCAGATTTGAGGGAATGACTGAGCAGTCGCCATGAAGACAGGCCTCCCGGGCGGAGTCCGTAGATCGAGCCAATGCGCCTGGTCATGACAAGTGCACGCCACAGCACGACTACCGCGTCAAATGCTGGATGAGGGACGATAGCCACTGCAGTGGCTGTTGCAATCGACCCGTTTCGCACTACCTCCTTGGCTTTCTCATCGAGGGGTTGAAGTACGATATTTTCAAAACTGCGCAAATAATCCACGCAGTCGGTTGAATCCACCACCGCTTCTTCAAACTCTTCGATCAACTTCAAGTCGCGTACCTTTAAATTGTCTAGGGTCGGGCGAAGGGCTAGCTTGAGGGCATCAATGTCGTCCCTTTCAAGGGCGGCCACCAAGGCCTTGCGGCGGTCAGCGAGTGCATCTACATCCCGCATCGCCAACCACTCCAGCCACATTGCACGGATCAGCAAGCCAACGAGAACGACACTGGCAAGCCCCAAAGGCGCGGCCAGCATAGTGTGCCGATGCCACAGCTCGACCAGATTCAGCGTTGCCGAGCCAATCCCCCAGAATGCGATGCAGGCGAGCAATAGCCAAAAGACGGAAAACCACGCTGAACGCGGAGGTGGGTCAATTTCCGAGAGCACGATCGGTGTCAGCGGCTCTTCTGTGTCCGTAGCTGGACCCAAAGGCTCAGATGGGGCAGTAACCTTCCCCGGTTTCCTGTCCATCTGTTCGGGCGAGGACACGCCTTCTTCACTGTCAGACGTCTTTCGTTCAGACTCTGTCTGATCGATTTGGGCTGGCCGGCCGGAATCGTCTTGCGATGAAGCTGGTTCAGGTACTCGTCCAGGACGTCGACGCTTGGTCATGTCAGATCCTCGCCAATCAAAAAATTCAACGCCTTGCCGAGATTCAGCGACGTGAATCCCTCT
>PWQG01000382.1 GCA_003556835.1 Gammaproteobacteria bacterium | reverse complement strand
GTTGCGGATCATCAGCCAGCATCAGCAATTGCTGCGCGCAGACTTCGAAAGTCCTTTCGCAGAGGAGGATAGCGCTTCGTTGCAGGCGGCCAGCCTGGATCTGCTCGATGGCGCTTCCGTCCTGGTGCTTTCCGACTATGGCAAAGGGGCCCTGAGCCATCCCCAGAAGCTGATCCGGGCTGCCCGGGAGCGCGGCATACCCGTGATCATCGATCCCAAGGGTGAGCAGTATCACAAATATCGTGGCGCCACGGTGCTCACACCCAATCGTAGTGAGTTCGAGGCCGTGGTGGGTCACTGTGCGTCGGAAGCGGAGCTGGTCCGGCGCGGTCGTCAGTTGCTCAGTGACCTGGAGCTCGCGGCATTGCTCATCACCCGGGGTGAACAGGGCATGACCCTGTTACAGGCCGATCAGGAGGAGGCCCTGCATCTGCCCGCCCGTGCCCGCGAAGTGTTCGATGTGACCGGCGCCGGGGATACCGTTGTTGCGGTCCTGGGCGCCAGTCTGGCGGCCGGGGCCGGGTTGCGGCAGGCCACCGCTCTGGCCAATCTGGCGGCCGGGCTCGCGGTGGGCAAGCTGGGCACGGCGGCAATCAGTGGTCCGGAGCTGCGCCGCGCCATGCAGCGCGAACAGGGTGGTGGCCGGGGCATCCTCAATGCCGAGCAACTGGCCGTGGCGGTGGCTGATGCCCGGGAGCAGGGCGAGCGCATTGTCTTCACCAATGGCTGTTTCGACATCATCCACGCCGGTCATGTAGGGTATCTGGCCGAGGCGCGCAAACGCGGGGATCGCCTGATCGTGGCCATCAACGATGATGCTTCTGTGCGTCGGCTCAAGGGCGAGGGTCGGCCGATCAATCCGGTCGAGCGACGCCTGGCGGTGTTGGCCGGCCTGGAGGCCGTCGACTGGGTGGTCAGTTTCGGCGACGACACCCCGGAAGACCTGCTCGCCCGGATCCGGCCGGATGTGCTGGTCAAGGGCGGAGACTACAGCATCGACGAGGTCGTCGGCGGCGCCTATGTGCAGGGTTATGGTGGACGAGTGGAAGTATTGAAATTCTTTGATGACTGCTCGACATCAGCCATCGTCGACAAGATGCGCCGTCTCGAACCCGGTTCCTGAACGCCCGCCGCCGGGCTCAGCGTCCGGACACCTTCTGCAGGAAATCATCGAACAGTGCCTCGAGGGCTTCCACCTGACCGCTGAGACGGTGGTCCGCTTCAATCACATGCAGATCACATTGCGCTTCCCGGGCATAACGGATCGCATTGTCTGGTGGAATCAGCTCGTCCAACCAGCCATGCACAATGCTTACATGACGCACATCACGGGTGTATTCCTGGTGCTTCCAGCCCGGCAGATACAGGGCCGGCGCCATCAGGAAGACGCCGGCCGGCTGCAATACCTCGGCTGCCACCAGCGAGACATAGGCCCCCATGCTGGAGCCAACCAGGATGGTGGGCGCGGTTGGTGCGGCATGCACTTTATCCACCAGCCGTTGGACACGGGTCTCGGGATCCTTGAGATCGGTGTAGTCGATACTGTCCACGTCCATGCCGTGGGATTCGGCCACTTTGCTCAGGGCGAGAATCTTGGTGCCGACCGGTCCGCTTTCCTGTCCGTGTGAAAAGATCACCTGGAATTTCATGTCTGGATACCCCCGCGCTGTCGGTTGCCCGACGGATTGTCCATCCGATTATAAGCCTTTCCCCGCCCGGATCAATCCGCCGCCAGCCGCTACAGATCCGGAGGATGCTTGGCGCATCCGTTACAACCTGGGGTGAAGGACTTGGCCGTGATGCCGAAGGCACGTATATTCCATTGCGTAGTCGCAAGGGTTATTCGGGCCGGTTGCGACTGAATATCCAGCCATGGCAGTGACGGGAAAAGAAAAACATGAGTACAGAAACTCTGGATGTGGTGATTGTTGGAGCCGGTCTGTCCGGCATAGGGGCTGCAGTCCACCTGCAAAAACGCTGTCCGGGAAAGACCCTGGCCATCCTCGAGGCACGCGAAAGGATGGGGGGCACCTGGGATCTGTTCCGTTACCCGGGCATCCGTTCCGACAGCGATATGCATACGCTCGGTTACAATTTCAAACCCTGGCAGGCGGCCGAAGCGATTGCCGATGGACCGGCCATCCTCGAGTATGTGGAAGAGACCGCCGCGGAGCACGGCGTCGACCGCTTCATCCGGTATTCGCACAAGGTGGTGGCCGCGCACTGGTCCAGCGAAGATCAGGCCTGGACCATCGAATGTGATACGGGCGACGGGCAGCGGCGCAGCATCCGTTGCAATTTCCTGCTCATGTGCTCGGGCTACTACCGGTATGAGAGGGGGCATGAACCCGATTTTCCCGGCCGTGAATCTTTCACCGGCACCGTGGTGCATCCGCAGCACTGGCCGGAGGACCTGGACTACAGCGGCAAGCAGGTGTTGATCATCGGTTCGGGGGCGACGGCCATGACTCTGGCCCCGGCCATGGCGGACACGGCAGCCGGGGTGACCGTGCTGCAGCGCTCGCCCACCTGGGTGGTCTCAATGCCCTATCGTGATGCCATCGCCAATGGCCTGCGCCGTCTGCTGCCCTCGCGCCTGGCCTATGCCATCACCCGCTGGAAGAATGTCGCCTTCCAGCAATACGTCTATCGCCGCAGTCGCACGCATCCGGAAAAACTGCGGCGCAAACTGCTGGCAATGACGCGCAAGGAACTGGGGCCGGACTACGATATCGACCGCCACTTCACGCCGGACTACAATCCCTGGGATCAACGGCTCTGCCTGGTTCCGGACAGTGACCTGTTCCGTGCCATCCGCG
>PWQG01000384.1 GCA_003556835.1 Gammaproteobacteria bacterium | reverse complement strand
TACTACCCAAGGGGTAGAAGTTTCTGGGTTTCCGGTTGGCGACCGGCCATCATATTTATCTCAATGACGGTATAGGCGTCACTTCTACCCCTTGGGTAGTAGAAATCATCCCGCTCCAGAGGCACGAACCTATGGGCTCGCTTATCTTCCGGCATGCCAAGTACAGATTGCATGCAGCCATGAATAACATCCGACAATTCCGCCTTTATCGGATTCAGACTATCTCTAACCCCATACACTACGATCATGCGATTTCCTTAACGTGTAACATTTGTATCGTGCGCCAGCACGATTAAAAGACATTGCTGCACGAAATGTCGATAGTGACAGTTCTGATCTCATAGAGCCAACCTGCTGATTTCCCACCACCGCACCTCACCTGCCCCTCATCTCGTCCGGATCAACGTGCAATCGCAAATCCTGGATGTCGTGCATTCACTATTATATGGCACACAATCTCTTCCGCAACAACCATGGTTGCTGCAAGTTTGAATCTTCGATTTACAATCCCATTCGATCAGGATCCTGATACGACAGGCATCGAACACGAAGCTTCCCATGCCCGCGCCATTCATGCAATTGCTTGATGAGGTGAGGTAATTGGCAACGGCTGACCACCACAACTCCTGCAGCGGTAACCGTAGAATGGGGATGGGTAGCTTTCAGCTTTCCTGACGCAGAGTGGATCCCTGTTCCCCTGAACCCACCGGCAGGCGCTGACACAGGACCCGGTGCACTGAGCGTGCACCGCCGCCCTGCCAAGGCAGGACTCAGGAACTGAAGCGCGGGGACCTGGTTTCCATTCTGCCGGACTGGCAATTGCCACGGGAGGTCATCCACCTGGTTTTTCCGTCCCGGCGCGGCATGTTGCCGGCGGTCCGGGAACTGATCGACTACCTGGTCGACTGTTATGGTGCCTTCAGGGAGGAGTAGTCCGGCAAACGGTCATTGCCCGGATTCACCCTCCGGCACATACACCATGGAGCCATCCGGCAGACGATAGGCCGTGCCTGCCAGCACCCCTTCCCCTTCACCGATTTCCCCGGCGCTCTCGTAGCGGGTCAGCTCCTGGCCGTCACGTATGGTGATGGTCATGCTCTCTTCCCCGGGGTTGGTCACCACCACCACATTGTCCTCGGAGAAGGGATTGAGTGGATTGGAAGCGACCACCACCAGCAATACGGCGATGACCACCAGAAACACATCGATGACATTGACCACGGACAGAATCGGGTCATCATCTTCGTCGAAATCCAGAAAGCGGTGGTTCATTGTGCCACTCCCTGTTTCTCCAGCTCATGCAGGGAAGCGAGCAACCAGCGCCGGCGCACGGTCAGTACATGGAAGGTGATCGAGGCACTGATCAGGGCGATGATCACCGCTGCAAAGGCCACGACCAGGTTTTCGCCCACCTGGTCCAGATTGCCATCCCCCAGGGCCAGCAGGGCCGGCGCCAGCGGGATCATGGTCGCCACCAGCCCGAGCATGGGCGAGACGCGCGTGGTGATCCGCAGCGGCTCGAGCACCTGCAACATTTTCAGTTGCAGGGCTTCGGAGTCGACGCCGGACTGCCGGGCGGCCTCACGGTGAAGGGGACAGATGGCACGGCGGCGTTGTTGATCGCGGCGCTGCCAGGCTTCCACCATGAAAGCCCCGAGCGCGACAAAGGCAAACACGAACAGGGCACAGATGATCAACAGTACCGGCACCAGAAACAGGCGCGCGACTTCGTACATGGTCAATTCAATCAGATTCACTGCATTCTCCCATCAGGAACGGATTTCAGAATATTGCCGGCGCCATTGTCCCAGGCTACCCAGGGTAACCAGACCCAGTATCATGGCCAGCAACAGCCAGGGCAGCAGATTCGGCGGTGCCGGGCTGGCCGCGTTGTCCACCTGGGTAAGGCGTTGACCACTGACCTGTTGGGCGGCCTCAGCCGCGCCCGTGGACAGCCCGAAGCCGCTGGCCAGCGAATCGATATACTCGCCCAGGCGACCCGGTGCGCCGTTCTCCCCGGCCAGCTCCTGGTGCCTCTCCACCAGTTGCCGCAAGGTCTCCTCGGCCGGCTGCCAGTAGTCGCGCCGCACCGTTTCCAGCATTCGCTCGACAATACGCTGCATCGCCTGCTCATTGTGGGTTTCAAACCACTCGTCCAGACCCAGGTCCAGGCTGTCCTGGACATAGATGTCATGGAAGGACTGCCATTGATCAGCACGCACCATCGACGGATCACTGACCTGCCATCCGAAGAAGTTGTTCACCACGTTCAGCAGCTCCAGGGTGCCGGCGTATCCCTCCCCCTGCATGGCGGAAATCCAGCCGGGATGCTGGTAGCGACTGCGCAGTTCACCGGCCATGAACTGTGCGGCGCCGACATTGCGTTCGCCACCGGGGTTGCGCAGATTGCTGACATAGAGGTCGGGACTCTCGCCCCCCAGGGAACGGACCGCCATGGCAATCCCTCCCAGGTACTCGAAAGGGTGATCCGTGGACAGCAGGCCGTGCAGGTTGGAAGAGCGCCCGAGCACGGCGCCCTGCACGCGGCCCAGGTTCTCGGCGTAGAGATTGATGTCGTCCAGGCGCACGCCCCACATGCCCTCGCCGGGACCATAACCGTACTGCATGCGAGCCAGATAGGCCTCGGCAATCTGCTCTTCCTCGTCCCAGCCCTCGGTATCGAACACGGCATCGGGCACACCGGTGCCATAACTGCCGCTCTGTCCCGAGAAAACCCGGATGGCGGCCAGTTGCCCTGCCCGCTCGGCATCAAGTCCCTGCTTGAGCAGCCGTTCGGTCAGCAGCCGGGAATGCCGGGATATCGGGTTACCCGGCTCCTCCAGGCGGGCAAGCTCCTGCAGTGCCCGGGAAAGCTGTTCAATGAACAGTGGAAACTGGTCACGATAGACACCGGTGATGGAGGCGACCACATCGACGCGGGGCCGTCCCAGTTCCTCGGCCGGTATCACATCCAGACCGGCCAGCCGGCCACCCCGGTCCCAGTGCGGCCGCAGGCCAAGCAGGTGCAGCATCTGCGCCTCCATCGCACCCTGGTGGCGCATCGCCTCGGATGACCAGAGTGACATGGCCAGACTCTCCGGCCAGTCACCGTGCCGCTCACGATGGCTGTCGAGCAGCTCTCGGGCCAGCTCCTGGCCCACTTCCCAGGCCCGTTGTGTCGGCAGGCGCGCCGGGTCGAATCCGAACATGTTGCGTCCGGTGGGCAGAATATCGGGGTTGCGCAGGGTGTCACCCCCCGGCGTGGTGGCCAGGTAGCGTCCGCGCAGGGCCGTCAGCAGCCCTTCGATTTCGCCATTACCGGTCATGGCGGCATCCCATGCCCGGGCCTGGTCCATCATCTCTGCCAGTACCGGGTCATCCAGGGATTCCGGGGACTCACCCTCGATCAGGAAACGCGACAGGAAGCGGTAGGGTTCGGATTGTTGCAGTTCCGTGTAGTCACCAATGAACAGTTCATCCGCTTCCTCCAGATTCAGCGCGTCATAGTAGTCTTCACCGAGCATCTGCATGATGGTGCTGACCCGGTGTCCGTCTTCCGGATGACTGCCGAACTCATGCAGGCCCAGGGGCTGGGCGTCAATGGCCAGCTCGTGCAGATACATGTGCAGATCGTGCAGAAAGTGTTCGAAATGGCCCCCGTCAATATCCGCCAGCTCCCAGCCCAGATCCTTGTACAGGGTGCCATCCGAGACATGGGCCACAATCGCCTCTTCCGTGCGCTCACGAACCGGCCCTGTGTCCAGCATCTCCCATTCATGGATCAGGTCATGCACCTCCAGCAGCTCACCATGCAGGCCTGCCGGAGCAAACGGCGGGGTCTGGTGGGTGACCAGCACCGCCTGCCCCCGGCGGCGCGCCTGCAGCCCCTCACCGATGTTGTCGGTGATATAGGGATAGACCACGGGCAGATCACCCAGCACCAGCGAGGCGTCGTCGTATACGGACAGCGCCCGTTCCTTGCCGGAGAGGAACTCCTGGTTGCCATGGGTGCCGAAGTCGATCAGCGCGTCAGCCGCATGCAGCTCCCGCACAAAACGATAGGCCGCCAGGTAGGCATGCGAGGGCGGAAGATCACCGTCGTGGTAACTGGACAGGCCGGTATCCCCGACGCTTCGGGCCGGTTGTGGCAAGGCCACCAGGGACCCCAGGGACAGACGGGGAATCACAAAATGTGCTTCACCGTTCTCTTCCAGGACCATTGCATCGGCTTCCGGCTCACCCCAGCGCGAGCGGATACGCGCTTGCACGGTTGCCGGCAATTGCCCGAACCATTCCCGGTATCCGGCGACCGGAACCGCTGCCCAGTGCTGCGGATTCGCGGCCGCCCACTCTTCCAGGTCGACACGCCCCTGCCAGGGATCCAGCAGGGAGGGCAGCACGGTTTCCAGGGTGGCGGCATCGCGTGATTCCACCGCATAACCGGCTTCGGCCAGGGCCGGGAACAAGCGGGCCAGGGATCGCGGCACATTGAGGTTGGACGCCGACACGCCGCGCTCACCCGGGGGATAACTCCAGTACATCAGGGCCAGGCGCTGCTCGGCCGGATCGCTGCGCCGCAATTGCACCAGGCGGCTGGCGCGATCCAGCAGACGCTCCAGTTGCGCGTCGATGGCCACCGGCTCCCCCTCCTCCACGGCTGCTACGACCATGGTGTCCTGGGCACCCATCTGCTCCGGTATGGCCAGGAAAGCCGGCACCATCCGCATGGGCATGCCGGTATTGTCAGCCAGCCAGTCTGCACGACTGCCATCGCGGTACACCAGCCCCTGCATCAGGGGCACACCCAACGCGGCCAGTTCCCGGGGCCGGTCGGTGACACCGCGCAGATGGGTCATATTGATCACCACATCGACATGCGTGTGGCCATCCTCATGAACCATACGCGTGATGCCCTCGGGATCATCCCCGTCGAAATAGAACATCCAGGGCACCAGCCCGCGTTGTTCGATGCGCCGGATCATGGTATCGATCAGCCGGCTGTGATCTCCGGCGAACTGGCTCCGCGACATGATGATGCCGATCCCACCCTGTGTGTCTGACCCCGGCAATCCCCGATCGGCCCGCCATTGCTGGTAGGCACCCGGCGTTGCCGCAACGAGGTCCGGCATGTCCGGATGATAGATGCCCTGCTCCGGGAACAGGATCGGAGGCGGTACTTCGCCTTCGGCGATTGCGCCAATATGCACGGCCCAGTAGCGGAAAAAACCATCAAAATTGGGACGGGTACCATTATTGTAATACGCTGCCAACTCCTGTCCGTGCCCGGCATCCATGGACTGGACCCGGGCCTGGCCGCCCACAATGGCGAGCATGGCGGCATCGGTCGACTGCAGCCACTCGCCCCAGTGTTGCTGGATACGGGCCATGTCATTGCCACGCGGGGCATTCACCAGCAGCATGTCGGCCCGTTCCAGATCATCACGGACCGCTTCATCGTCGGCAAGACCGGCGCGATGATATTGCAGCCCGATTCCCTGCCGGGCCGCGGCCTCCTGGAGTGTTCTCAACTGGCCTTCCAGCACAAAGTCCGTGGTCAGCACCGTGATCCGGGGCTCCGCCATCAGATTCGCGCACCAGACCAGCAACAGGGACAATAGCAGAGCACCTGCTCGTGGATATCGCATTGGCATCTATCCTCTTGTCAGAAACTCAGATTGGTCGAGAAGTAGGCAAACCGGCGCCGTTCTTCATAACCGAACTGGTCTGATCGCTCGTGAAGCCGCTCGTCCAGCAGGTTTTCGACACCAAGCCGCAGGGTCACCCGCGAGGACAACTCGTAGGCGCCACCCAGATGCCACAGGGTGTAATGCGGCAGGGTCTGTCGTTGCGGTCCCACCGTGGTGACCTGGCTGCCGATCCGCTGCGCACGGAGCTGGGCGGACCAGGAATCGCGGGCCCAGCCCAGGCGGGCCGATCCGGAATGCCGTGGGCGCTCCTGCAACTGCAGGTCCGTTTCATGATCGCGGGTATCCATGTAGGTGTAGTTCAGGCTGAAGTCGAAACCCAGGGGCAGATCGACGCCCGCTCCGGTTTCCAGGCCCCGGATGCGTGCCTCGGCCACATTACGGTAGGTGCGTTGCTCCTGGCCGCGAATCCCGCAGCTCTCGAAACAGAAGGTCTCCACCAGGTCCTGCAGCCGGTTCTCGAACACGGTGGCTTCCAGACGCAGTTCGGGCAATTGATAGAGCACACCGAATTCGCCGCTGCGGCTGGTTTCCGGTTCCAGGTCCGGGTTACCACCAATCATGAACCGGCCACCGGCGGCCGACGTGAGGAACTGCGTGGACAACTGTTTCAGCGTGGGCGCCTTGAAGCCCTCACTGTATCCACCCCGGAGGGTCAGATCGTCGCTGGCGTGCCAGACCAGGTAGGCCCGCGGACTGTAGGCCGTGCTGAACTGCTCGTGATTGTCCACCCGCAACCCGAGGGTCGCGGTCAGCTCGGGCAACGGCAGGTCAATCCGATCCTGGACATAAACCGCCTGGCGGTTGGCACTTTCGCTGCCGGTCTGGACCAGTGAACCATCATCAAGCTGCTCGCGGCGATATTCTCCTCCCAGCAACATATCGTGACGACCGGCATCAAAGCGCAGGCGACCCTCGACAATATCATCGTCAAGCCGTTGCGGAGACGAAGGCGTACCGGCCGTGCGGAAATTCTCCCGGTCCAATGTGGATCGATAGGCCCCTGCCTCCAACTGGAAATGCTCGAATTCACCGTTGTAGTGCACGTCGATCTGGCGCCGCGTCACCTCATCACGGAACTCGTAGTCCTCGGCCAGATGCGGTGGCCCGCCCGTGCGGGTATTTCTGCGCCGTTCGTCTTCGGCCTGCTGGAAGGACAGGTCAATGCGATGCATCTGCGCCGGCGTCCAGGACAGGGTGCCACCACCGCTGAGCGCACGCCTGCCTTCCATGGCTGAGAGCGCCGGGTCGTTGTCATCGGGTGTCTCCTCACGATCCGAGAAATCGGCAAACAGCCGCAAGCCCAGTTGATCCGGAATCAGGGGGCCGGCCAGATAGGCACCAGCCTGGGTATCGGCGCCACCTGAACCGGCGGGCTGACCATAGGATAGGGAACTGCTCCCGGTCCAGGTGTCGGTGACCGGACGGGTCAGCACATTGATCACGCCACCCAGCGCCTCGGAACCGTACAGGGCCGACATCGGGCCACGGACCACTTCGACCTGGCGGATCGCCTCGGTGGGAATCCAGCCCAGCTCGAAGTCCGAGTGCGCAATCACATCCGCTGAAGCGTTCACGCGCCGGCCGTCGACCAGGAACAGGGTGTGGCCGCTGTCCATGCCACGGATATTGATCTGCTTGCGGGTGAATCCGGCGCTGCTCATGGTGATACCGGCGGATTCGCGCACCGCATCGAGCACATCCCGGACGGGGCGCTCCAGTAGATCATCGCGGTCGATCAGGCTCATGGCCGCCGGCGCATCACGCAGGCTCTGCTCGGAAGCCGAGGCACTCACCACGATTTCCCGCAGGAACGGGGCATCATCGGCCCGCACATCAGTAGCGGCAGCAACCAGGGGGAGTAGTGCAAAGGATAACAGGGTGGGTGGCTGGAATTTCATCAGGTCTCCGGAAGGCGCGTCATTATGTTTATATTGTGATGTTATATCATCACTATAATAGTTTCTGAAAAAAGATAATTCAAGCCGGTATTCGCCCACTTCCGGTAGTCCGCTCGGAAATACCGCCATCAGCCTCAGGCAACCAGGGCCATCAGCAGGCGCCCCAGCCAGTACACGGCAATACAGATCTGCAGGAAAAAGGCCATGAAGCGCAGCGTGACCGCCGTCTCACCCACCGAATACAGGTGGATGGACGACTGGGCGATACGCGCTGCCAGCAGTACCCAGGCCAGGGTATCGGTCAGGTGGGCATTGCCCGAAACCACCGCCACCAGCATCAGGACGCCAAAAATCGGCAGTCCCTCCAGGCAGTTGGCATGGGCGCGGGCCAGACGCTGATTGAAGGGTGACAGATTGCCATTGTCGATCTGAAAGCTGTTCGAGGGCATCTTCCCGGTCAGCACCAGGTAGGTCCGTATGGCTTCCATAACGATCAGCAGCAACAGGGTCCAGGCAATGAAGCCGGTCAGGGCGAGCAGTGTGGGACTCATGGTATGATCTCCATGCAGTTTTCGTGGTTATTGACCATATCATCAACAAAAGAAGAAAGTCATCATGCAGGAAAAGTGGCCTTTGGCCCTGGATCGGGAAGCCTACAAATGGCGGGCAAGCCAGCCGCGGGCCAATCTGCTGCTGCAGCATGGCTACGGGGAATACGCTGGCCGCTTCCTGCGGCAGTACAATGAATTGATACCCCGGTTGCTGGAAAACGGTTTCAACGTCTACGCCTTTGATCTGGAGGGACATGGCAACTCGCCCGGATCCCGGGGCATGACGGATATCGAACAGGCTGTTCAGGAGCATCTGGCGGCTCGCCAGGCCCTGGAACAGGAGTCGCTGCCACTATTCCTGTTCGGGCACTCCCTGGGGGGCCTGGTCACGGCGAGCAGCGTGGTTCTGGATGCCGATGGTGTCGCGGGCGTGGTGCTGAGCAGCCCGGCGTTACCCTTGCACAATGTCATGTTGCGACTGCTGGCCAGGATCCTGGCGACAGTCGCACCCGGGGCGCCAGCGCCCCTGCACCCCAATGACCGCAGCCTGCTTTCCCGATCGCCCGAGGTGGCCGAGCAAGCACTGCAAGATCCCTTGATGTACCAGGGCAGCCTCACCAACCGGGTTGCGGCCACAGCCTTGATGCGGGCCCACGCCAATCGAAACCTCTATCCTCAATGGAAGCTGCCAACCCTGATCCTGCATGGCAGTGCCGACCGGGTCACCGATCCCGAAGGCAGCCGTCGTTTCCACGAAGCCATCCAATCAAGAGACAAAACCCTGCACCTGGTTGAAGGTGGCTATCACGAACTGCTCAATGATCACGCAAGAGACAACACATTGAAGGTCATCCTGGACTGGCTCTGTGCACGCCTGCCCTGAGCCAACAGAACGGTCAGGAATGACGGGTCAGTTTTTTGCGGACTGGGGCGAGCGCACAGAGCTGGGATTGACCATATTTTCCGGTTTGAGCAACTCATCGAGCACAGCGTCATCCAGCAATTGCTCCTCACGCAGAACCTCGAGTACCCCCTGTCCGGTTTCCTGCGCCCGCTGCGCAATCCGGGTTGCATCTTCATAACCGATGTAACGATTCAGGGCCGTGATCAGGCCGATGGAATGGAGGACGAGCCCGCGGCAGCGATCGGCATTGGCGGTGATGCCTGTCACGCAGCGCTCACCCAGCATATCCATGGCCCGGCGCAACAGGCGCATGTTCTCGAAACACTTGTAGGCAATCAGGGGCTCCATGACGTTGAGCTGCAACTGTCCGTTCTCCGCTGCCATGGTCACCGAGAGATCGTTGCCGATCACCTCATAAGCCACCTGGTTGACCGCCTCTGGAATCACCGGATTGACCTTGCCCGGCATGATGGAAGAACCGGGCTGCTGCGGCGGCAGGTTGATTTCATTAAGGCCGGTCCGCGGCCCGCTGGACAGCAGCCGCAGGTCATTGCAGATCTTGGAAAGCTTGATCGCCAGGCGTTTGGTCATGCCGGAAAACAATACAAAGGCACCCATATCGGATGTGGCTTCGATCAGATCCGGTGCCAGGTGCATATGATGTCCACAAATCTCACTCAGGTGCTGTACCGCCAGCTTGGCATAGCGCGGATCCGCATTGATGCCTGTGCCGATGGCCGTGCCGCCCAGGTTCACCTCCCGCAATTGATCAAACAGACCCGCGATCCGTTCGATATCCTCGCCCAAGGTGGTGGAAAAAGCGCCGAACTCTTGTCCCAGGGTCATGGGAACTGCATCCTGCAACTGGGTACGACCCATCTTGATGACATCGGTAAACTCATCACGCTTGTCAGCAAATGCATCGCTGAGCTGACCCAGACTATCTACCAGGTCAGCGTGCGAGAGTTGCAGACCGACCCGGATGGCAGTCGGGTAGACATCATTGGTCGACTGGGACATGTTCACATCATTGTTCGGATGTAAATGGGCGTACTGACCCTTTTCACAGCCCATGAACTCGAGACCGATATTGGCTATGACCTCATTGGCGTTCATATTGGTCGAGGTCCCGGCCCCACCCTGGATCATGTCCACGACAAACTGGTCATGAAACTCGCCGTCAATGAGTCGGTCGCAGGCATGGGCAATGGCCTCGTACTTATGCGGCGCCAGCTCACCAATATCACGGTTTGCAGCCGCAGCCGCTTTCTTGACCATGGCCAAGCCGATGATGAGCTTGGCAAAGTGCCCGATGGGCACCCCGGAGAGCCGGAAATTCTCCACGGCGCGCTGGGTCTGCACGCCATAGTACACATCAGCCGGGACCAACAACTTGCCGAGCAGGTCCTTTTCCTCTCGATGGGGCTGATCGGCCACCGCCTCCTGCCTGGGCACTTCCGGAATCATCGCTCACTCCTGTTTCTCATCGCCTGCTTCCTCCCGGGACCCGGGAACATCCCCTGAATGGGTCTGCTCCCAACGCTGCAATGCTTCATCCAGGGCTTCGACACGACGTGCATCACCATAGCCCAGATTTTCCCGAACAACCACCGGCTTGCGTTCCCGGTCAAATCCGATCACACAGCTGGCACCGACGTCGGGATCGATATCATCACCCTGCCCTCGCAGCTGGTGGCGTAACCAGGTCAGCAGCTCTTCCGGCTCACCCATCTGCTCATTCACCACAAACAATGTCCTGGGCAGATAACCGTGCCGCAGAATGGCACTGATCTCCCAGGCAACGCCGGGGGTGGGGCTGACCACAACCACAAGTAACCGCGAGCGTTGCATCCAGTCTTCGATGAATTCCTCCCAGCCGTCACGCGGACATTGGGCCCGCACCATGCCGTAACCCCGCATGAAGCGTTCTCCGGGGAATCCGATGGTGACCACCGGTGCCACCCGGCGCAGACGGGTGATCATGTCGGCCTCGACATTCGGTAGCGCAAAACCATCGGCCGGTAACGGACGCTCGTCCTCCCCGGCCACCGTGAAGGGGCGCAGATAGAGCACCGGCATCTCATCGGATTCCTTGATCGAATCCGCGGAGGTCAGGCTGCCGTACAGGGCGTGATCGGGATTGCGTCGACGCCGCAGGCTGGGCCACAGGAAAAGAGTGAAGATGG
>PWQG01000190.1 GCA_003556835.1 Gammaproteobacteria bacterium | reverse complement strand
TAATACCGGACCGGGACGCAGCGCAGCCACGTGCTGCGACGGTAGTAATGGACCGGCATCACGGCTATCATTCCGGTGCGCCAGACCATGCAGAAACGGAATCGAAATCATGGACCACTCCCCGCTTTCCACCTTCCGACCGGACCTCTTCAAGGGCCGCACAGCATTGATCACTGGCGGTGGACGCGGCATCGGACTGGCCACTGCTGAAGCCTTTGCCCGCTTCGGCGCCAACCTGGTCATCGCCGGTCGTGATGGAGAACGCCTGGCTGCCGCTGCCGAAAAGTTTCGCGCCGAAGGTGTCGATTGCCTCGCGCAGGTGACCAATATCCGCGACCCGGAAGCGGTGGATTTCCTCGTCGAGGCAGCCAGAGCCCGTTTCGGCCAAATCGACTTCCTCATCAATAATGCCGGTGGACAATTCCCGGCCCGCCCCTCACAGATCAGCGACCGGGGCTGGCGCGCGGTGGTTGATCTCAACCTGAACGGCACCTGGAACCTGTGCAGCCGTGTCTCTCCCCTGATGGTCGAAGCCGGCTTCGGCGCCATCGTCAACATTGTGCATGTCTATGCCTTCAATCGGGGTGCGCCTCCATTCGTGCATTCCGGCGCGGCCCGGGCTGGCGTGGTCAGCATGACCCAGAGCCTTTCCTATTACCTCGCACGCCATGGTGTCACCATCAATGCTCTTGCGCCGGGCACCATTGATACCACAGGTGTGCACGAGGAAGAGTTCGCCAGTGCCGAGTATGACGACCTGGCCGAAGCCACGCTGCGGGATGTGCCCGCGCACCGCATGGGCACCGCCGAGGAGATGGCCGCCATCACCCTGTTTCTTTGCTCTCCGGCCGCCCGCTACATCAATGGTGCCAGCATCATGGCGGACGGCGCCCAGTTCATGGGCAATTGGGCGCCCATGGTTGATCCGGAGTCATACTGAGTATGGAATGGCTGCAGATCCTCATCCTGGCCCTGCTACAGGGAGTCACCGAATTCCTGCCCATCTCCAGTTCGGCGCACCTGATACTGGTGCCAGTACTCACTCACTGGGAAGACCAGGGTTTGGCGTTCGACGTGGCCTTGCACCTGGGTAGCCTGACGGCCGTTGTGCTCTATTTTCGCCGTGACATCACGGCCCTGTTCCTCGGTTGGCTGCGTTCGCTGCAGCAGCGGCGCAATGATGCGGAAAGCCGTCTGGCCTGGGGCATCATCTTTGCCACGCTTCCGGTCGGTCTGGCCGGCTTCCTGCTGCGCGATCAGGTGGAAGCACTGACCCGCTCGCCAGTACTCATGGCCATCAGCCTGATCGGCTTCGGCCTCCTGCTCGGCTGGGCGGACTGGCGTCATCGCGGCCAGCGCACGGAATACCAGATCAACTGGAAAGACGTGGTGGCCATTGGCCTGGCCCAGGCGCTGGCCCTGATCCCCGGCACTTCACGATCAGGGATCACCATCATGGCGGCATTGATGATGGGCATGAATCGGGAGGCGGCGGCGCGCTTTTCCTTCCTGCTGTCCATTCCTGTGATCATGGCGGCCTGCGGACTGGAAATCCATACACTGCTGAGCGCTGAGCTGCCCGTGGACTGGACGGCGATGCTTGCCGGTATCGCGATCTCCGGGGTGAGTGCCTACCTTTGCATCCATTATTTCCTGGCCTTCATCAAGCGCATCGGCATGCAACCTTTCGTGGTGTACCGGGTCGCCCTGGGCCTGCTTCTGTTGTGGATTTTTCTCTGAATACCTTGACCTAACCCCCTGATATACCTATCATACCTTCGCCGCAATATGCCGGTGCGACACAGAGGCCGAAATGGATCTCCCGAGTAGTTGTTCAAACCGAATCACAACTGATCTCTACCAGCCAGCGTATTCTGCTGGACTGTCTGCAAACAACCGCGCCCGCATCTGATCCACGGGTAGTCCGGTGCGACAGTCCCAGTGCGCACCAAGGAGTACCCGATGAGCTACGAAACACTCTACGATTCTCTCCACGAAGCCATCGAGCTCGGGGATCCGGAAGCCATACGGACTGTGCTGGATGAGTGTCAGGCGGCTGACCTGGCGGAATTCGTCCGCCATGAGGACACCGAAACCACACTCCGGCTGGTCAACTTCCTCCCACTGGAGGACCGCGCCGAGACCATCGGTTACCTGGAATTCTCCGATCAGCTGGAGATCGCCAACAGCCTGGATGAGAGCAGTCTGGCCCGCCTGTTCACGCATATGCACGCGGACGAGCGAGCCGACCTGTTCAATGGCCTGGACCAGGAGCGCCAGGAGAGCATCCTGCGCCGCCTCGCCCGCGATGAGCGTGAGGACCTGCGCAGGCTGTCCAGCTACGAGGAAGGCACCGCGGGTGCCATCATGACCAGCGAGTACGCGGTACTTCCGGTGAACTGCACCGTGGAGCAGGCACTGGCCCACCTACGCGCCACGGCACCCGACGCGGAAACCATCTACCAGGTCTTTCTGCTGGACGATATGCACCGGATTGCCGGCACGGTATCGCTGCGCGAATTGATCCTGGCCCGCTCCAGCACACCCGTCAGCGACCTGATGCAGACCGACGTCATCTCCGTCTCCGTGGATACAGCACAGGAAGAGGTGGCCCGACTGATCGCACGTTACGACCTGTTGGCCCTGCCCATCATAAACGGCGGTGAACGCATGGTGGGCATCGTGACCTATGATGACGCCATGGACGTGGCCGAGGCCGAGGCCACCGAGGACTTCGACCGCATCGGCGCGGTCAACACGCTCGACACCAGTGTCCGCGCCGCCGACATTCAACTGCTGTATCGCAAGCGCATCGTCTGGCTGGTGATCCTCG
>PWQG01000460.1 GCA_003556835.1 Gammaproteobacteria bacterium | reverse complement strand
CTGAAACAGCAGCGGCTGTCGTCCGAACCCCCTAAGGAGCCTCTGATTGATTCCATGACCGCTCTGGCCTTCAGCCAAACTCGCTCTCCGCGTTGCACTTTCTTGACAGGCGTACGCATGCCGGCGAAAGTGCGCCTTGATAGCGAGTTTGGCTGAAGGCCAGAGCGGTCATGGAATCAATCAGAGGCTCCTTAGGGGGTTCGGACGACAGCCGCTGCTGTTTCAGTCCGACCCCTTTTTGCTGCGCACGGCCCTTCGCTGACGACTCATACGCCGCTTCTGTGCCACCTGTTGCTGCGACAGGCCTTCTTCACCACGCACATAGGGGTTATCGTCACTGCGCAGCTCGATGCGTACCGGCGTTCCTTCGAGCTTGAGGGCTTTTCGGAAGGTCTTTTCCAGATAACGCTGATAATGCTGGGGAACACGATCGGTCTGCTTGCCATGGATCACAACGATGGGCGGATTGTGTCCGCCAGCGTGGGCGTAGCGTAACTTGATACGGCGCCCGTTGATCATCGGCGGCGAATGGTCTTCAACCGCCATCTGCAGGATGCGGGTCAACTGGTTGGTGCCCAGCTGACGCTGGGCCGAATCATAGGCCGCATGAATGGACGGATATAGGTCGCCGACACCGGTGCCATACATTGCAGAAATGAAATGAATTTTCGCGAAATCCGCGAAGCCCAGGCGGCGCCGGATATCACTCTTCACCTGCTCTTTCTGCTCGGTCTCCATGTTGTCCCATTTATTCAGGGCAATGACCAGGGCGCGTCCGGTCTCCAGCACATAACCGAGCAAATGTAGATCCTGCTCCACGATACCGCTGCGTGCATCGATCACCAGGACCACCACATGCGCCTGCTGTATGGACTGCAGTGACTTGACCACGGAAAATTTTTCCACCGTCTCACGGGTCTTACCCCGCTTGCGCACGCCCGCGGTGTCAATCAATGTGTAGTATTGACCATGACGCTCGAAGGGAATGCGTACGCTGTCACGGGTGGTTCCGGGCTGATCAAAGACCACCACCCGCTCTTCACCCAACATACGGTTGACCAGGGTGCTCTTGCCCACGTTGGGGCGCCCGGCCACAGCAATCCGGATTCCATCCGCCGCCGTGTCCTGCTCTTCCTCTTCCGGGGGAAAGCCCTCCAGTACATGATCGATCAACTTGCGCACCCCACGGCCCTGGGTCGCGGTGATCGGGAAAAGCGTTTCCTGGCCAAGACCGTAGAATTCGGCAAGCGCCACGTTCTCGTCCTGACCATCCACCTTGTTGACCACCAGTAGCGCCGGTTTACCGATTTTACGCAGATGCTGAAAAATCTGTTGATCGCCCGGCATCAGTCCGGCTTTACCATCGACCAGCAACAGCACGATATCGGCTTCTTCAATGGCCAGCATCGACTGGGACGCCATCGCAAAATCGATGCCTTCCTCACCACCCTCCAGACCACCGGTATCGATCACGATGTAGGGCCGCTCACCAATCACACCCTCGCCGTACTGTCGATCGCGGGTCAATCCGGGCAGATCTGCAACCAGGGCATCACGACTGCGGGTGAGTCGATTGAAGAGCGTCGATTTGCCGACGTTGGGGCGCCCGACCAGGGCGATGACGGGTCTCATAAGTAATCCACGGCAGCGTTCAGCGCTGGAAACGCAGTGCGGCAAGCCGACCGCTGTTGGTGTAGACGTAGATCACGTTGCCTTCGGCCAGGATACCGCCACGGATGCCGCTGCGATCGATGCGCTGACGGCTGACGAACTGACCATTGACCTGTGACAGGACGTGCACATAACCCTCGAAGTCACCAACCACCAGGAAATTGCCGGTCGTGGTGGGCGCAGTGAGCTGGCGCAATCGCAGATCGTCGTTTTCCCAGACAACGGCATCACTGCTGTTACTGGCCGCCACGATATGGCTGTTATCATCCACGTAGTAGAGGTTGCCCAGGCCGCTGGCCAGACCATGATAACTGGACGCCTCGCGACCCCAGACAATATTGCCACTTTGCAGGTCCAGGCCCATTACATTGCCCTGGTAGGCTGCCACGTAGACCGTGCCACCCGAGATCATGGGGTCGCCATCCACATCGACCACTCGTTGCAGGTCCGAGCGCCCCTGGGGAATCGCCACGCGCTCTTCCCATTGCAGAAAACCGTTGTTCACATCGAGCGCTGCCACCAGGCCATTGGCAAAACCGGCTACCACCAGGTTGCCACTCAACAGGGGGCTGCTGCTGCCGCGCAGGGAAAGCGCTGGTACGGTGCTCTCATAGACCCATCGCTGCTGACCATTGGACGCCTCCAGTGCGTAGAGTCGACCATCAACCGTCTGCAGCACCACCACGCGGCCATCGGTGCGTGGCGCCGAAAGCACTTCGCTGCTGACGCGGGCACGCCACTGTTCTTCGCCCGAAAGCTGATCAAGGGCTACCACTTCAGCATCTCTGGTGCCAAACAGGACCAAGCCCTGGTTGGCACCTACAGCACCTCGTATGGATTCCCCGGTGCGGCTGCGCCAGCGCAGCTCTCCGGTGCGCTTGTTGATGGCAGCTACCTCTCCATTGGCGGCAGCCGCATAAATCGTGTCTCCATCAATCGCCGGTGTCAGGCGATTGAAGTGTCGACCCTGGCCATCACCGATATTGACGCGCCACTCTGTCCGCATGTCGAACTGGGCATCAAAATCCTGCAACTCGGCTGGCTGCTCCGAGGTATCACGGGAAAATATGCCGCAGGCGGACAGTGCTGCTGCCAGTGTGACGAAAACTACCGGCCTGAACCATTGTGTCATAACTACCTGCCTGGCTTTGTATCGAATGTTCAATCAGGCGTCAGTCGCCAGATTGTTGATTTTCATATTCAGGAACGGGCTGTCGAGTCCGCTCCTCGCCGCGGACTGATAGGCTTCCAGCGCCTCGCTGCGTTGCCCCTGTGCCATATGGATGTCCCCGCGCAACTCCGCATACTCTCCGGCCAGGGCACCACCTTCAACTCCACTGATCACAGTCAGGGCCCGATCGGGTTCCCCCTGGGACAGAATCACGCGGCCCAATCGCAGGCGGGCCGTATCAATCAGTGCTTCTTCGGTTCGCGAAAACAGACTGCTGCGCTGATTGTCCAGAATCCACTGCAGATCCTGTTCAGCCGTTGCTAGATCGTTACCTTCGACCGCCAGACGGGCTCCGAACAACGCCGCATAGGATGCATAGGTGCTGCCACTGTACTCGCTACGCAGCTCCTCGACCAGGCTTCTTGCCTGTGCGCGATCTTCAGCCGGCAATGTTTCTCCGGGAGCCACCACAGCCAGTGCCGTGAGCTCGTCAAACAGTGCCGAGGCCGCCGCAGCCGAACCTTCCTGCATACGCTCCCACTGCTGCCAGCCCAGCCAGCCCAGCAGAATGATGGCGATTCCGGCAGCCAGCATCCTGCCGGTTTCGTGCCACCATCGTTTGATCGCATCAATGGTTTCTTCTTCTTCAGCACTTAAGGCCACAGACAGCTCCTGTAAAGATTTTGTTCAAGAAAAACAGGCCCGAATCCTGCTACAGCGCCCCTCGGCTGTCAAGCAACGCCGGACAGTCCGGGCAGTGATCCCAGCCGGGCGACAACATCCGAATCGCTGGCAAGCTGCTCCTCGCCCTCGCCTGCCAACATTCTCAGACGCAATTGCCCGTCCTCCTGCAGCATCAGGGCAACACGTGCTCCGCTATTATAGGCTTTTTTCATCTGGCTGGCGCTCTTTCCCCCGCCACAATGGCATAACACACGCAAATAAGGCAGCGCCTCGCGCAGCTGCTCGGCCAGATGCAAGGCGCGCAGCTGCTGCTCGGGTCGATTGATGATGTACACGTCAGCACTGCGCTGCAGTGCCTCCGGCGTGCGCTCCATGGCCTCCAGCATCAGCACCAGGCGCTCCAGGCCGATGGCAAAACCGGTGGCCGGTGTGGATCGCCCACCCAGCTGGGCCACCAGGGAATCGTATCGCCCTCCGGCACACACGGTTCCCTGGGCTCCCAGGCTATCCGTGATCCACTCGAAAACCATATTATTGTAGTAATCAAGCCCGCGCACCAGCCGCGGGTTTTCCACGTAGGCCACGCCGAGCTCATCCAGCAGGGACTTGAGGGCCGCAAAGTGTTCCACGCTATCCGCATTCAGGTAGTCGGACAGCACCGGTGCATCGGCCAGCAGCTCCTGTGTGCCAGCGTCCTTGCTGTCAAGAATGCGCAGTGGATTGGAATCCAGGCGACGCTGGCTGTCCGCATCAAGCTTGTCCTTGTGCGGGGTCAACCAGGCAGTCAGGGCTTCCCCGTAGCGGTGCCGGTCGTCGGCCTGACCGATATTATTGAGCTCCAGGCGCACATGCTCCGACAGACCCAGGGCCCGCCACATCCGCGCCGACATCAGGATCAGTTCCGCATCAATATCGGGCCCAGCCATACCGAAGTTTTCGACCCCGAACTGGTGGAACTGCCGGTAGCGACCCTTCTGTGGGCGCTCATAACGAAACATCGGCCCCCGATACCAGAGCCGCTGCTGTTGATTGTAGAGCATGCCGTGCTGCTCGGCGGCGCGCACACAGCCAGCGGTTCCCTCGGGTCGCAGACTGAGGGAGTCTCCATTGCGGTCCTCGAAGGTGTACATTTCCTTTTCCACGATATCGGTCACTTCACCGATGGATCGACGGAACAGTTGGGTCTGCTCGAGCACCGGAAAGCGCAGCTCCTGATACCCGTAGGACTGGACCACCTGCTGCAGGATTTCCTCAAGAAACTGCCAGACCGGTGTCTGCGCCGGCAGGATGTCGTTCATCCCCCGGATCGCCTGAATTTTGCTCATGCGGATTGTTCCTGACTGCTACTTCCTGTGATTGCTATCGCCCTGCCCGAATCATCCGCGGACAATGACGTCCTTTTCCCCGGCATGGCGGGCTCTGATGCGTTCCCGGACCATGGCTTCGAGCTCATCCACCAGCTTCTCATTACTGATCTTGTGGTCCGGTTTGCCGTCGACATAGGCAAGATTGGCGGGACTGGCTCCGGTAAGCCCGATATCGGCCACACGGGCCTCACCGGGACCATTGACGATACAGCCGATCACGGCCACATCAATCGGCTCGATGATGTCATCGAGTCGCTGTTCGAGCTCATTGACCACGGCTATGACGTCAAAGTTCTGCCGGGAACAGCTTGGGCAGGCAACCAGGTTGACCCCTTTGCTGCGCAGGCCCAGACTTTTGAGAATATCAAAGCCGACCCGGATTTCCTCAACCGGATCAGCCGCAAGCGAAACCCGGATGGTATCACCGATGCCATCCATCAATAAGGCACCCAGGCCGACGGCTGACTTCACCGTACCCGAGCGCAGACCACCGGCCTCAGTGATGCCCAGGTGCAGGGGTTGCTCGATCTGGTGCGCCAGACCCCGATAGGCTGCCAGGGTCATATGGATCTCGGACGCCTTGAGGCTGACCTTGAAGTCCTGAAAGTCCAGGCGGTCCAGCACATCAATCTGGGTCAGCGCCGATTCGATCATCGCTTCGGCGCAGGGTTCGCGGTACTTGCGCAACAATGTCTTGCCCAGGGAACCGGCATTAATACCGATACGTAGCGGCACCGCATGATCCCTTGCGGCATCGACAACCGTGCGTACACGCTGCTCGTTGCCGATATTGCCGGGATTGATCCGCAAACAATCCACGCCGTGTTCGAGCACCTTCAATGCAATGCGATAGTCGAAATGGATGTCCGCCACCAGGGGCACGCTGACCCGGGCGCGGATATCCCGGAACGCATCGGCGGCCGCCATATCGGGTACGGAGACACGCACAATATCGGCCCCGGCAGCCACAAGACGGGAAATCTGCTCTACCGTCGCTGCAACGTCCAGTGTGTCGGTATTGGTCATGCTCTGCACTGATATCGGGGCATCACCACCGACCGGAACATCGCCCACCATGATCTGCCGACTCTTGCGGCGCAAGGTGGCGCTTCCGCGCGTGCTGTATTCCTGATTCACCATCTGCTACTACAACCCCAGGGTCAGTCTGGCCGAATTGTCGTCACGTACATTATTACTGATATCGATCAGTCGCCCGTTGAAATGAAGCTCCACCGCCCTGGCATCTTCCAGTAGCAGAGAAAACGGCGCGTCGCCGGTCAGATGCAACACCGAACCGTCCAGCACCTGCTCATGGAACCGATGGCTGGCGTCCTGGCCCTCGATTTCGATCCAGCTGTCCGACAGCGCCACAATGATCAGGCTGTCATCACCGCTCCAATTCACATCAAAGCGGCTGTCCCTGGGGCGTCCGGGGAGCGATTCGGGCAATATGGCCGTCTCATTGATTCCGCCGTCGGCGTTCAGCGCCGGCGCATCCGGCAGGCCCAGCGAAGCATCGTTCTCATCCCCTGCACCATCAATCCCGGCAGCGGGAACTGCTGATTCAGGCACCGGGCCGGTCTGTTCCGGCTGCCCACTGAAAAACCACAGCGCCACCGCCAGGGCAATGAAAGCAACCCCGGAAACCATGATCCAGGGCCGGTTCTTGTCCATACGGCGGCGGGCATGCCGCTTGATCGCCTCTTCCTTGCGGGCCAGGCGGCGCTCACCGAAGCGGTCATGCAGTTTCAGCAGATGCTCGGGGTCCAGGTCCAGCAAGCGGGCATAACTACGCGTGTACCCGCGCGCGAACACCTCTCCCGGCAATTTGTCGTGCTGATCCGCCTCCAGCGCCTGGATATAGTGGCGGGTCAGATGCAACTCCTCAGCCACTTCCTGAATGCTCAGCAATCGGGTCTCACGGGCCTCACGCAATAATTGCCCGGCCGTGACCTTTTCCGCAGGCTCTTCGGGCTCAGCGTCCCCTTCGAATCCAGTTTCTGGATTTTCCTGATCGTTATGCATGTTCACCCATCATCAATCAGCCCCCGCCCTGGCGGGATTCACGATACCGCTGGTGTTCCGCCGAGGCAGGAAATCGCGATGCCAGCTCATCGGCATACAGGCCTGCCTGTTCCCGATTATCGAAGCGGGTCTCGATCTGATACCCGAGCCATAGACTTCGTGCCGTCTGCGGCACACCAAGAAAACCTGCGCTACTGAGGTATTGCTCGTACAGACGGCGGGCCTCGGAAAACTCCCCCTTGTCAAAATGGATGCGCGCCAGCTCCAGGGACGAACGGAACATATTGCGATCCAGCAACAGTGCCCGCTCGAAAGCGGCCACAGCATCCTCCTCGCGGTCCAGCTGCAGAGCGGCCAGACCCAGGTTCTGGAAAGCCATGGGACGCGCCGTGTAGTCGGTGTCCTCGGAGACGATGCGCAATTGCCGGTACGCTTCTTCGAACTCACCCCGGGAGAACAGGAACGCGGCAAAATTGTTCCGCGCCCGGGAATTGCCCCGATCCAGGCTCAGGGATTGCTCGAAGGTTTCCCGGGCCAGCTCCATCTCCGCTTCGCGCTGATGAATCAGCGCCCGGACATGATGGGCTTCAGAGCTGCGCCGGTCAATGCCCAAGGCATTGTCCACGTGTCGCTTCGCCCGAACCATATCATCGGCCTCGTAGTAACCGAATGCCAATTGGATATAGTCGTTCAGCGCCCGGTCCCGTGATGCATCAACCGCAAAGCCACCCGTCTCACTGGTGACACAGGCACTGAGCAATACCAGCAGCGCAAGCGCCTTCAAGCTCTGCATGGTTTTCACCATACCCCTTCCTCCCGGGAATTCATCAGGCGATGGATCAGGGACCGGTGACAGGATCACGGCCGTGTTCTGACCTCACTTCCACTGCCAGATTGTCAGCTTTCGTGAAAACCCTGCTGCCGCCGCCACTGACGGAAGCCCCGGCCTTGTTGCGATAACGTTCGCTGCGACGGGTCCGGTCATCGACCTCTCCCACCAGTTGACCGCAGGCAGCGCCGATATCTTCGGCGCGTGTGGTTCGGACAGTGACAGTAAAACCTGCCTCCTGCAAGATCCCGCGGAAATTGGACAGCGAACTGGCACTGGGGCGCCGATAACCAGACTGATCGAAAGGATTAAATGGTATCAGATTGATCTTGCACGGGAAATCCTTTAGCAGAACCGCCAGATCCCGGGCATGCTGGCGGTGATCATTGACTCCGGCCATCATGGTGTACTCGATCAGTGGCATCCGCTTGTCGGGCAGGCTCGCCATATAGCCGGACACCGCATCAAGCACTTCGCGTATGGGGTATTTACGATTCAGGGGCACCAGCTCGTCGCGCAGTGCATCATTCGGCGCATGCAGCGACAATGCCAACGAGGCATCAGTGCGTTCGTGCAACTTGCGAATGGCGGGAACCACACCGGATGTGCTGATGGTCACACGGCGTTTGGACAGACCGTAGGCATTGTCTTCCATCATCAGATCCAGGGCATCCATGACCGGATCGAAATTGAGCAATGGCTCACCCATGCCCATCATCACCACATTGCTGACCACCCGGTCCGGCCGACGCCCTGGACGCTTTCCATCGGCCTCAGAGGGCGAACGACCACCATGATTGGCCCACCACAACTGACCAATGATCTCAGCCGTGGTCAGGTTACTGTCAAAACCCTGCTTGCCAGTGGCACAGAAGCTGCAATCAAGAATGCAGCCGGCCTGGGAGGAAATACAGAGGGTGCCCCGCTCCCCTTCAGGAATAAGCACCGCCTCCACCCGACTGCCACTTTCGACCTCGATGATCCATTTGCGGCAGCCATCACTGGCAGGCAACTCTTGCACCACCCGCGGCAGGCGGATCTCGGCCTGCTCCTGGAGCCGCTCGCGCAGCGCCTTGCTGATATCGGTCATGGCATCGAAGTCCACCACCCCCCGCTGATGAATCCACTTCATCAACTGCGTGGCGCGGAATGGCTTCTCACCCATCTCCCGGAACAGCGCCTGCATCTGCGGCAGGGTCAGTCCGAGAAGATTGATTTTTTCAGCAATAGCACTGCTCATGATGGTGTGCCCCGTTTGGCACGATGATCAGGCCCTTGGGCAGATCTCGTCCGACTTGAAGAAGTAATCGATTTCACGCGCGGCCGACTCCGGAGAATCCGAACCGTGCACGGCGTTGGCATCAATGGATTTGGCAAAATCAGCGCGGATGGTGCCTTTCTCGGCCTCGGCCGGATTCGTGGCACCCATTAGCTCCCGGTTGCGGACAACCGCATTCTCGCCTTCGAGCACCTGCACCATTACCGGTCCGGAGGTCATGAATCCGATCAGGTCAGGGTAGAAAGGCCGCTCTTTGTGTTCCGCATAGAAGCCACCGGCGGAATCCTCATCAAGCTGCAGCATCTTTGCCGCAACGATGCGCAGGCCTGCCTGCTCAAAACGACTGTAGATCTCACCGATGACATTCTTGCCCACGGCATCGGGTTTGATGATGGATAATGTTCGTTCAATTGCCATTGCGTCAGCTCCATACGACTTTCGGAAAAGCGCGCATTATACTGATTAAACTGACTGATTCATACGGGCATTCGCGGCCCCGCCACGCAAGCGGAGCAATGTCTCACGCAATGAGGATACGGCCGTATCGATATCGGCCTCATCGGTATGGCGACCGATCGAAAAGCGCAGGGACCCCTGGGCCAGGGAATCGTCCAGCCCCATGGCCTTCAACACATAGGACGGCTCCATTGTGGCCGATGTGCAGGCCGAGCCGGAGGACAGAGCCAGCTTGCGCAGACCCAGCAACAGCGTCTCACCATCAACATCGGCGAAAGCCAGATTCACGATTCCCGGGAAGCAATGCTGCGGATCCGCATTGACCCGCCAGCCGGACAGGTCCGCCAGCCCATCAAGCAGACGACCACGCAAGCCTTCCAATCTCTGATACTCACTTTCGAGCAATTCTCCGGCCAGCCGGAACGCCTCCCCCATGCCAACAATCTGGTGTGTGGGCAGGGTGCCGGAGCGCATACCACGTTCATGCCCACCGCCGTGCATCTGGGCGAGCAGGCCGGGGGGCGGCTCACGGCGCACATACAAGGCACCAATGCCCTTGGGTCCATAAATCTTGTGGGCCGAGACCGACAACAGGTCAACCGGCAACACTGACAGGTCGATGGGCAGCTTGCCCGCGCTCTGCGCCGCATCCACATGGAATACGGCCGCATGGTCCCGTAAACGCTCACCAATTGCCGCAATATCATTGATGGCGCCCACTTCGTTGTTGACGTGCATCAGGGATACCAGAATGGTGTCCTCACGCAGCGCCTGCTCAAGCTGGGCCACAGCGATCCGACCGTCAGCATCGGGGGTCAGGTAGGTGACCTCGAAACCCTGCGACTCGAGCCATATGCAGGTATCAAGCACCGCCTTGTGTTCCACCCGCGAAGTGATGATGTGGCGACCACGATCGGCATGGAACTGCGCTACGCCCTTGATGGCCAGGTTGTCCGCTTCAGTGGCGCCCGAGGTCCAGACGATTTCCCGAGGGTCACAACCGAGCAGATCGGCCACATGCCGACGGCCGGCTTCCACCGCTTCCTCGGCACGCCAACCATAGATGTGCGACCGCGAGGCCGGATTGCCGAAATGACCGTCCATACCCAGGAAGCGGGCCATTTTCTCTGCCACCTGGGGCGCCACCGGTGTGGTGGCGGCATAGTCTAGATATACGGGTAATTGCATGTTCAAAGGCTTCTGGCACTGATGATTGAGGCCGCATCATCCCGGCGTTGATCCTGATGACCGGAAATACGCTGCACATCATTTCGCTGCATCAGATCCGCCAGGCTGATACTACCCAGAAAATCATGGATCTGCTGACTGAGATCTTCCCAAAGGTGATGGGTGAGACAGGTTTCGCCCTGCTGGCAGTTACCCTGGCCCTGGCACTTGGTGACATCAACCGATTCACTGACCGCATCGATGATGTCGGAAATGAAAATATCGGCTGTGCCCCGCTCCAGGTAATAGCCGCCCCCGGGACCACGCACACTGGTGACCAGTCCGCCCCGGCGCATACGGGCGAAGAGCTGCTCCAGGTAGGACAGGGAAATATCCTGACGCTCGGATATGTCAGCAAGATTCACCGGGCCCCGATTGGCATGGATGGCCAGGTCCAGCATCGCGGTCACCGCATATCGGCCTTTGGTCGTCAATCGCATGGAAGTCGGACTCTCGCAAGGGTGATCGGCAGTGGAATTATGGAATACCTAAGTAATTTAATCAACTATAGGTCCCACTGATTGACATGCTACACTCGCCTGTCCTGCAACCCTCCGACCCGACGCCCGGTATCCCGATGATTTCAGCGGACCTGCACACACATACCCGATTT
>PWQG01000454.1 GCA_003556835.1 Gammaproteobacteria bacterium | reverse complement strand
TGCCGCATTCGCGCTTTCGTCACAGTCGGGGAGCTTCATGCTTTACAGAATCAAGAGCGTGATACTGAAGCCGTGGGTGCTGTGGCAGCGTCATGTCTATCGCGATGCCGACCCCAACGGGGTGCGCATCATGGAAGTATTTGCATTTTCACCCGGCATCAAGCGCTTTTTTGCCGCCAATCATGCGCGGGATCTTATGCACACCCATGACCTGTGTGCAGACAGCGTAGTACTTGACATGGGCGGCTTTGATGGTGACTGGGCAGAGAAAATCCGGCGAAAATACAACTGCAGGCTGCATATATTCGAAGTGCTCCCCGGCTTGCACAAAAAAATCCGCGCGCGTTTTGAAGACGTCCCGCAGGTGAGCCTGCATCCGTGGGGTCTGCTCGATCGTGAGACCAGGCAAACCGTTTATTTGCGTGGCCCTGGCACGACCATGTACCCGGATGCGCCTGATCGTGATGCGCCCATGGAGTCACGCGAGGTGCGCATGCGTGACGTCAAGGAGGTCATGACCGAACTCGGTCATGATGAGTTTGATCTGGTCAAAATCAATATCGAGGGCGGTGAATACACGGTGCTTCCGAGGATGATCGAGGCCGGCCTGCACCGGCGCTGCCGGCAGATCATGATCCAGTATCATGAGTGGATTCCCGGGGCCTACTGGCATCGCTGGAAAATCACGAGGGCGCTAAAAAAAACCCATCGCCGGGTCTGGAATTACCCCTTCATCTGGGAGAAGTGGGAGCGCAAATAACCGGGGCCGGCCAGCCATCTGGCTGACCGGCCCCGGTTACGGTGATTAATCGCGGCTCAGGCCGGTGTGGTCATCCGTCAGACACGGGCCCATGTCGCACACATCAATCACCTCGCCACCAGCCTTGAGGAACTCGGCCTTCTGCTCCCGGGCGGGCACGCTGGCCCTGACCGAGCCATGCGGATCTTCGCCGGCTTCGGGCGGCGGCCCGACATTCTCGTGCGGGGGAAAGGCGTTGCCGGCCCCGGCTTCGCTGTCGTAGGCACCGACATCCCATACGCTGAGTGCGCTGCCCGGGTGTGGGTAGCTGATACGTTCAATGTCCACATAGGGGTTGTCGTCCGGATGCTCGCCATCCGGGGCACCGTAATCCACCGGCGCACCGATGGTGCGGGCCATGATTTCCGGGCTCCACATGGTGACCTGGAAGTCACCAATGGCCGATTGCATCAATACTTCCGCCGGTGGGGTGCCGGGGAGCAGGTTGCCGGCAAAGTGACTCAGGTAGCCGTTGTTTTCACCCCGGTCCCAGAGCATCTGGATCAGGGTCAGCCCCAGGGCTTGATCCAGCCCGTCCGGGTAGGCCGCGTTAACCCCGAGCCCGAAGACATTGTCCCAGGCCTGGTAGCGGCGTAACAGGAGGCTGTAGTTGGCGCCGGGAACACCGAGCACACCGCGATTGATCTGCGGTGCTACCGCGACCAGTACACCACCAAGAATGCCGCCCTGGCTGTTGCCGTCATAGAAGACCTCGTCAGTGCGTTCGAATACGACTTCGTTGTCGCCCTGTCGGAAGGCCGGGTCACTCGCAAAACCGTCCGCGTGGGTCAGCAGTTCAGCCAGGTATATCTTGTTCAGGATGCCTTGCTGAAGGCGGTCCGCAAGTGTGGGGAACTTGCCGAAATCCACCAGTATATTGGGGACAACAGTACTGAGGATGTCTTCTGTCGCCATGCCGATCCAGTTGGTGGCGCAGAACATGAAGTTATGCTCATTCTGCATATCCCGGATGTTGCCGGCGCCGACTTCGCTGATGCCCGATCCCAGCAGGCCATGGCCATAGACGGCGGGTCGGGCCGGGGTGACGGTTGCCCCCGGATCATCCACGGCATCTACTGTGACGTCCGCAATATGACAGCGGAAGGGCGCCTCGACCATCTCGGTACCATTGAGTTGTTGCGGCAGGGCATCAGGGTCATCCGTATCCCCGTAATTCAATCTGGCGCCTGATGGGGCGCCGGCCTGATCCATGAAGTTGGGAACCTGATAACTGCCATCCACGCGATAGCGAATGCCGGCTGCCGGCGCCTCTTCAATATCATCAATCGTGAATGCGGGGGCATTGCCGCCCAGCGAGGCCAGCGCCTGGTTACGCATATGCAGCAGGCGTTCAGTGAGATTGCGCTGACTGGCCACAGTGAAATCCCAGGCCAGATACAGCTCACCGCGGCTCACGCCGTGCTGTGAAAGTCGCTGGAATATATCCTCCATGGCTGCGCGGCGCTGTTCAAAGACTTCCGCCTCGTCCCTGAATATGAGTCTGTCCCGATAGGCGCGGAAGAGGGCAGGCGCTTCCAGACGCCCCCCCTCGCCATCGCGCAGATTGCGCAGGGCCACAATATACCGTTCGCCTTCAGTGAAATTTTTCGCCGGCCGGATAATCAGGGCCTGGCGATCAGGGTCCTCGGCGCGAACATCGAGTTCGGTCCAGATCAGTTGCCGTTCGCCGGTATCCGCATTGATCACCAGTATCGGGGCATCCGGGCTCGTTCCTTCTTCCAGGTCCCAAAGGCGTACTGCACCGGTCTGTTCCAGATCCAGATCGGGGACGTGGGCCAGCATCATGTTGCCGGGCGAGAAGCCGTCGTTGCGGTTCCATTCCGTCGGGTCAATGGGGCCGCCGCCGTCATTGTCGACTTCAAAGCCCAGCAGTGTGTCTTCGACGGCTTCGGTGACCGGCATGGCAGCCTGCTCAAAATTGATTCGAAGCCCGGTATCCGAAGACGGGTCAGAACGGGTGAAATGGTTGTTGGGAAAGGGCAACAGGCAATGGGATTGATCCATATGATCACATTGCTGTGCTGTTGCCGT
>PWQG01000244.1 GCA_003556835.1 Gammaproteobacteria bacterium | reverse complement strand
TAAAGCGATGCCGGCCAGAATCGTGGTGAAATCGAAAGTGAACGTCAGGTCCTCGACCGAATCCCCATCGTTATCGATATGGATCTGGTACATACCCTGGGTTTCCAGGTCGAAGTAGTTCGGGCCGCCAAAGGGGGCCTGGAGGGGTAGGTAGTTGGCAAGAATGGTGACGAAGTCACCGCGGCCCTCTTCATAACTGCGGAACATGTAGAGATCGGTAGCATCGAGTTTGGGCAGACCGGCGATCATTGGTGCTTCCCGGTGGCTCGATGCATGGCTGATGGTGGCGCCATTGACCAGAATGACTGCCAGTGCACAGCTTTTCAGCACTGTTGAAGGTAGGTTCAGCTTATTCATTGTCTCACTCCGTAGACAAAAAAGTTTGATGGTGCGATCAGAGCCAGAGCTCTTCAGGGCGCAACCATCATCCGGCCGGAATCAATTGAGTCTCCGATGTCAATCGTAGGAAGGAAGTACGGAAAGGTCTGTTTGACAGCGTACATAGAGCGGAGGTTGTTGAAGGACAAGTACATTGTACAGTGGACTTCCCTCCCCTGGTTCATGGAGATTTTCAGTCCGTTCCTGCGGTGGGGGCATCCCTGCCCCGGATCTGCTATTGGCCGTTTGGTTCTTGTGAGCCCGACACCGGAGTAATCGATGTATTCAGCCGCAACATCTCGCTGCGCGGAAATGTGCCGTGTTCAATAGCGATGGATGGCGCAAATGGGGTGGACTTTGTTGTAAACTGTGATGTAGTTGGCATGGTTGACGAATTCATGCAGTCGTGGAGTCATCCATAGAGGTGGCCCAGGCCCGGCAGGTGGACATAGCCAACTATATTGAATAGCCATTCGTATACTGCTGCCGATGAGAAATGGACATGAAAGATAAACCCCGTCACTCCCCACCGCCCGATGCCGCGTCCCGCCGCGCCGCGGAACCAGTCTTGGCCTACCCACAGGAGCTGCTACCTCCGGCCGATATGACACTGTACGCCCAGGCCCGGTTGGGTATGGAACGGGTGTCGCAGACATGGGTTGCGCCGCGTGAAGCCAGTGTTTTCAGCATTCCTGCGGGACATTTCTTTCGGATTGTCAGCGTCGATGGCCCCCAGGTTGGAGATCTGAACCTGTGGAACGCGAATAACCTGGCGGAGCGGTTCTTCAGTGGCAAAACCCGTGCTCTGCACGGTACCCACGTCAGTACCGGTGATCGGCTGTGGAGTTCCCTGCCGTATCTGCGGCCGATGGCAACCGTGACTTACGACACCCTGGACTGGTACGGCTGGGATGATGACGGGGCAGGTGTGCATGATGTGATCGGAACGCGCTGTGATCCGTATACCGCTTTGTTGTTGGGCGGCAGGGAATATCACCATTGCTGCCATTCGAACCTCGTCCGGGCCCTGGTTGAATACCGGGATATGCCACTATCCGCCGCTGAGCTGCTTGTGCACGACGTTCTTAATGTGTTCATGTGCACGGGCTTTACCAGGGGCAGTCATCAGTATTTCATGAAAGCAAGCCCGGCAAGACCAGGAGATTTTATTGAGTTTCTGGCCGAGATCGACCTGTCGGGGGCTTTGTCCACATGCCCGGGTGGAGACTGCGGGGCCAGCCATTCTGATGACCGCGCCACCTGCCACCCGTTGCTCGTCGAGGTTTTTCGGCCTCAAAAAGGAGCGCTGGATGGATGGAAATCTCCGTCGGTCAGTTCCTATTCAGGTAATCACGGCTGTGAAGGTGGCTCGACTGAATGAGAATTGCGGCCTGGCATGGGCGCGAGAGCAGGAGTACCAGATCAGTGCCAGCTGCTGGTATGTCAAAAAATTTTTGCGCTGAAACCTCTGGGATCGCCCGGAGCCGTCCCTGGCCCGGGCAATGTACAGGAGTGCGAAGTCAGCTCTTGCTGGCCTGCTTCTCTCTCTTGGCCGCTTTCTTTTCCTTAGGGCTCAGAAGTGGCTTTTTCTTTGTTTCCTTGACGCTCTTTTTCTCTTTCATGATAGTGCTCCAGTAAGCACACCCTTTCGGGAATACAGCTTGCGGGGCTGTAATGCCGGCAAGATTAGCAGGTAATTCCTGGAATGGAAGTAGCGGACAGAAATATATTTTCCCGCTGGAAGGGAAAATCACTTTGATGCTGACAGAGAGGAGAGCGGCACATGGACTGGGACCTGGAAGCGCCCTATATCATTGACGTTCGCGTCACCGCCGAGGATGTCGATGCGCTCGGCCATGCCAACAACGTCAGTTATGTTCGCTGGCTGGAACGCTGCGCCTGGCAACATTCGGAATCACTGGGTCTGTCCATGGCGGAGTACCGGGACCTGGACAGGGCAATGGTCGTGTTCCGCCACGAAATCGACTATCTGGCTGCCGCCTATCAGGAAGAGGTGCTGGCGGTGAGCACCTGGATCGTGGAATCCGATGATCGGCTGCGACTGGTCCGCCAGTTCCAGATCATCCGTCCAGCGGATGGTTGCACCTTGCTGCGGGCGCGAAGCACTTACGTCTGTATGGCGCTGTCCAACGGCAAGGCGCGGCGCATGCCTCCAGTGTTCGTGGAGCGCTATGGTGGTGCCGCACTGTGATAATACGCAGGTTCATAATGTGAAAGTCCCGCTCCGTTCAGCTTGCGCTTGAAATCGCCTTTGCCAGGCCGGATCATGGCGCGTTCCGACAGCTACAGGCAGCAATTCATGAAGAATGGCCCGGAAACCACCGCGCAGGCCCGGCAACCTGCACTGGCGCAAGCGGCATTGTGCTTTTTCGGCAACCTGGCGCTGGCCCTGGGCGCTGTTCAATTATCTGAATCCGGTGGTATCCGTGCTGATGGCTGCGCTCGGGGTCGGCTTGC
>PWQG01000142.1 GCA_003556835.1 Gammaproteobacteria bacterium | reverse complement strand
CTGGATCAGGAACACAAAGGGACCGGCACTGCCGTCCATGATGGGCACCTCGGGGGCACTGACATCCACATAGGCATTGTCGATGCCCAGTCCGGACATGGCCGACATCAGATGCTCGATGGTCGAGACACGCACCCCGTCCAGGACCAGGGCTGTTGACAACGTGGTGTCACCAACATTATGCGCCCTGGCGGGAATCTCGACATTCGGCTCAAGGTCGGTGCGCACGAAGATTATACCGGTGTCGATTGGCGCCGGCCGCAAGGTCAGGTAAACCTTCTCGCCTGTGTGCAGACCCACGCCAGTGGCGCGAATCACGTTCTTGAGCGTTCTCTGTTTCAGCATGATGATCGCTTTCCCGCTGCTGGCCGGATACATCCAGTGGACTGGATACTGCTGCAACCGACGGTATAAAAATATTCTGCCGATAATAGCAAAATCCCGTAACGAACCCAACCGATGACAGGCTCACTGTCACCATCAGGGTTCATGCCTCGTGCCGGGCATACAGCGCCGGCAAGCTGAACCGCTCCCGGCACCAGCCCGCAGGCGATGCTCAGTCCGCCTGGCGACGCAGAAACGCTGGAATATCGAGATAGTCCATATCGGCGTCAGCGCCCACGGCGCGGGCAAGACCGGCCTGACCGGCTGACTGCTGTGCCCCACGCTGCGGCTGCATGCGTCCTTTCTGCTCCGCCTCACGGCGTCGCATGGCGGCCGGGCGATCGAGGCTGCGATAGTCGGTTACATTGCCGGCATCTGCACCGCGGGTGTTATCGACCACCTTGGTGGGACGCTCGGCAGCCCGCAGCTCACCCAGGCCCGTGGCCACAACCGTCACCCGTATTTCGTCACCCAGGGTTTCGTCGATCACCGTACCCACCACGACCGTGGCGTCATCGGAGGCAAACTCACCAACTGTATCACCCACTTCGGAGAACTCGCCCAGGGACAGGTTCTCGCCAGCAGTGATGTTGACCAGGATGCCGCGGGCACCATGCAGGTTCACATCCTCAAGCAGGGGACTGCGGATGGCAGACTCGGCGGCCTCACGGGCGCGCTCTTCGCCGGAGGCATAACCGGTACCCATCATCGCCATGCCCATTTCCGACATCACGGTGCGCACGTCAGCAAAGTCGACGTTGATCATGCCCGGACGGATGATCAGGTCGGCGATACCCTTGACCGCACCCAGGAGCACGTCATTTGCCGCCTTGAATGCATCGAGCAGGGAAGCGCTCTTGCCCAGTACATCGAGCAGTTTCTCATTGGGTATTGTGATCAGTGAGTCCACATACTCGGACAGTTCGGCAATGCCTTCCTCGGCGATTCTTGACCGCTTGCGTCCCTCGAAAGGAAACGGCCGGGTCACCACCGCCACGGTGAGAATACCAAGATCACGCGCGACTTCGGCAAACACCGGTGCCGCTCCGGTACCGGTGCCACCACCCATACCAGCGGTGATGAAGACCATATCGGCCCCCGAAAGAATCTCGGCGATTTCATCGCGATCTTCCAGCGCCGCCTGGCGGCCCACTTCCGGGTTGGCTCCGGCACCAAGCCCCTTGGTGACATTGTTGCCCATCTGCAACAGCGTCTTGGCCGGCAAGCGATTCAAGGCCTGGGCATCGGTATTGGCGCAGACAAAGTCCACCCCATTTACGTCATTATTGATCATGTGACTGACGGCATTGCCACCGCCGCCGCCAACACCGACCACTTTGATTACCGCGTTTTGTGCAATGTTGTCCACGAGTTCGAACATATCTACCCCCTATGCATGCAATGCAATCATTCAAGTTTTCAAAAATTGTTTCTGAACCAGTTCCTGAGTCGCTCGAGCCATCCCGGCTCACTCTCCCGCACGGGAATGACGTCTCCCCGTTCCTGATGATGTCTCATTCCATAAAGCAGCAACCCGACCCCGGTTGAATAGATCGGGTTCCTCACGATATCCGAAAGTCCTCTGACGTCCTGGGGCGCGCCAATGCGCACCGGCATGTGGAACACCTCCTCGGCCAACTCCACTACACCTTCCATCTTGCTGGTGCCCCCGGTCAGGACAATGCCTGCCGCCAGCAGGTCCTCGAACCCACTGCGTTGCAACTCCGCCTTGACCAGGGTGAACAGTTCGTCGTACCGGGGCTCGACAACCTCGGCAAGTGCCTGGCGGGACAGCTCCCGGGCAGCGCGATCACCAACACCTGGCACCATGATCATCTCTTCATCATTGGCCAGCTGTGTCAGGGCACAGGCATATTTGATTTTCAGCTCTTCCGCATGATCAGTCGGTGTGCGCAAGGCCATGGCGATATCATTGGTGACCTGATCACCGGCTATGGGTATCACTCCCGTGTGCCGTATGGCACCTTCGGTGAACACGGCAATATCGGTGGTACCACCGCCGATGTCGACGATGCAGACACCCAGCTCGCGCTCGTCTTCGGTAAGCACGGAGTGACTCGAGGCCAATTGTTCCAGAATGATCTCTTCGGTGTGCAGACCGCAGCGCTTGATACACTTTTCAATGTTCTGCACCGCGTTGACCGCGCAGGTGACCAGGTGCACCTTGGCTTCCAGACGTACACCGGACATGCCCAGCGGCTCCTTGACCCCTTCCTGGGAATCGATCACGTACTCCTGGGGCAGGATGTGCAGCACTTTCTGGTCGGCCGGAATCGCGACCGCCTGGGCCGCATCGATGACACGATCTATATCCGCACGGTTCACCTCACCATCGCGAATGGCGACAATGCCGTGGGAATTCATACTGCGGATATGGCTGCCCGCGATACCCGCGTAGACCGAGCGGATCTGGCAGCCAGCCATCAATTCGGCCTCTTCGACCGCGCGCTGG
>PWQG01000147.1 GCA_003556835.1 Gammaproteobacteria bacterium | reverse complement strand
CCGTGCTCGGTGCGTGGCGCGTTGTAGTCACTGTCTGCCTGCAGGGACGGGCTCGCGAACAAAAGCAGCGCGGCGGCAAGCGCCCTCGTGCTACCGGTCAATGAATTGAGAATGGCTGGGCGGGTGGTAAGATGGGCCGTGTGCATGGGCAGTGACTCCTTTTGTGTCACTTTTATTGAGTCCCATTTCGCCACATTCGACATGAGCTGTCAAAAGCAGCGCCGCGATTTTGTGTTCCTGATCTGTGATCATGGCTCAGTTATGTAACATTCGTATTCGACGGTGATATCATTCGCAAGAACGTAAGTACAAGGACGATAGACATGACACAAGAACACCCTGACAGAGCATTGTACGAGCAGGTGATGGTGCCCAGCTATGCGCCGTCGAATATCATACCTGTGCGTGGCGAGGGCTCGCGTCTTTGGGACCAGCAGGGCCAGGAATACATTGATCTGGCCGGTGGTATTGCGGTGAACGCCCTGGGGCATTGTCATCCGGAGCTCGTGTCTGCCCTGAAATCGCAGGCAGACAATCTCTGGCATCTGTCCAATGGCTTCACCAATGAGCCTGCTCTGCGCCTGGCGCAAAAACTGTGCGAGATGACCTTCGCCGAGCAGGTGTTCTTCACCAACTCCGGCGCCGAAGCGAATGAGGCGGCGCTGAAGCTGGCCAGGCGTCATGCCTGGGACAGGGTAGGGGAAGGCAAGCACGAAATTGTTTCCGCCTTCGGGTCTTTCCATGGCCGGACACTGTTCACGGTATCGGTGGGTGGCCAGGACAAGTACCTGGACGGCTTCCGTCCGGCCCCCGGTGGAATCACCCATGTTCCCTATAATGACATCGCTGCCCTGGAGGCGGCGGTAAACGAACATACCTGTGCCGTCATGCTGGAGCCCGTGCAGGGTGAAGGCGGCATACGTCCTGCTGACAGGGCATACCTGCAGGCGGCAAGAAAGTTGTGTGATCAATACGATGCGCTACTGGTTTTCGATGAGATCCAGACCGGTGTCGGTCGCTCCGGCATGTTGTACTCCTACATGACCTATGATGTTGTGCCGGATGTGATGACCACGGCCAAGGCTCTGGGTTGTGGCTTCCCGATTGGTGCCATGTTGACCACAAAATCGATTGGCGCTTCTCTGGCCGTGGGTACACACGGCTCGACTTTTGGCGGCAATCCGCTTGCCTGTGCGGTGGGCCTGAAAGCACTCGATATCATTTCCCGTCCTGACGTGCTGGATGGGGTCAATGCCCGGCACGCCCGGTTCGTGCAACACCTTGAAGAAATCAACGCCCGTCATCGCATATTCAGTGAAATTCGGGGGCAGGGGCTGTTGATCGGTGCCGAGCTGGTTGAAGATTGGCGTGGCAAGGCCAAGGAATTTGTCACTGCGACCCTGGAAGAGGGCGCGATGATTCTGGTGGCAGGTCCGGATGTGCTGCGTTTTGCACCCTCCCTGATCATACCGGAAAAAGATATTGATGCTTCCATGCAGGCCTTGGACCGAGCCATCTCAAAACGGCTGAACGCCTGAGGTTGATGCCATGTGGCAGGTGCGCCCGCTGGGTACCGGGGATCTGGCAGCCGTTGAAACGTTGCTGCAGAAAAATCCCCTGCGCCTGAGCACACTGCCGGCCGATCGTGACAAGCTGATGGACAGTATAGCGGGGTCTCGGCGTGGCTTCGAGGGGAAGGACTCACTGGCCAGCCTGCTCTTCGGCCTGCATGATGAGAGCGGTGTGTTGCAGGGAATCAGCGGGATCCAGCCCTATGCTGGCGGCGACGAACCGTTCTACAGTTACCGCATCGACGAACTTGTGCATGCCTCACGGCGTCTGGGTATCAACCAGCGTCAGGCCGTGCTCTACCTGTCGCATGAACTGACCGGATTGACCAGTCTCTGCTCCTTTGCACTGAGCGGGGAGCTCCGGCCTACTCCGGTTTTGCATCTGCTCTCGCGTGCCCGGCTTCTGTATATCGCTACACATCGACACGCCTTTTCTGATGAATTGATCTGTGAGATACAGGGCGTCTGGGATGACAGTGGCCAGAGTCTGTTCTGGAAGAGTGTGGGGGAGCTGTTTTTAGGCATGGACTTCATCACCGCTGACGAGCAATGTGCATTGCTTGGCAAAACCGTGATTGCCGAGCTGTTGCCGGCCTATCCCGTCTACAACACGCTGCTGCCGGAACCGGTGCAGACCGCCATCGGTCGACCGCACCCTGGCACGGCGCGTACCACAGACTGGTTACTCAGCGAGGGTATGTACAAAACACGGTTTGTGGATCCCTTTGATGCCGGCCCAACCTATAGGGGTAAGCTGGCGCTTCTGTCGTCGATGAAAGCGATCCGTATGTTTGACTCGCTTCGAAGCGCTTCACCAGATCCGGACCTGGATGGTCAATGGCTGGTGAGTCAGGGCGAGGGGCTGGATTTCAGTTGTGTCATGCTGAGTGGCCGATTACAGGAAGGTGTTTTGTATTGTTCGGATAATAATATTGCTTTGTCCGACATGCCGGGTCTGGCTCTTCCTCTGGAGGCGCCGCAATGAGCATGATCCGTCCCATTGCCGAAGGTGACCTGGATGCGCTGATCAGCATGGCGCACGAATCCGGTGTGGGATTCACCAGCCTGCCGGACAATCCCGAGCTCATGATAAAGAAGCTTGCGCGGGCCGTCGCCTCTTTCCGGGGTGAACTGCCCCCAGAACAGTGTCATTACATTTTTGTGATGCAGGAGTCAGCGAACGGCCCGCCAGTAGGGTTGTGCGGAATAGAAGCGCGCATCGGGCAGGACGATGTCTGGTACAACTATCGCCTGGGTGCGGTCATCCAGGCATCAAAAACATTGGGTGT
>PWQG01000224.1 GCA_003556835.1 Gammaproteobacteria bacterium | reverse complement strand
GATCGCGCATGCGCCAATGCTGCACGCAGCGGATCGGGCTTCATCAACATGCCGGCGCCGCCGCCGTAGGGCCTGTCATCCACCGTCCTGTGTCGATCAGTGGTGAAATCCCGTGGATTCCAGCAATTGAGCTCCAGCAGGCCGGAACGGCAGGCCCTGCCAGTCACGCCATAATGCTCCAGAGCAGCAAACATCTCGGGAAACAGCGTCACAATGCCTGCCTGCATCTCCATTCCCCCTGCCCGGCGCTTCAGTCCTGCAACCAGTCCGGTTCCCAGTCCACCTGCAAGCTGCCGGCCTCGAGATCAACCTCCATGATGTACTGCTCCGGCACCCATGGAATCAAGCGCTGCTCATCATCAATACTGTCTTCATCGGGCTCGACCACCAGCACATCATTGGCACCGGTTTCGATCAGGCTTGCCACCCGGCCCAGTATCCGGCCATCAAGTGTGCTTACCTTCAATCCCTGCAATTCATGCCAGTAGTATTCACCGGCTTCCAGCTCTGGCAACTGCCTGCGGTCCACTCCCAGCTCAAGGCCGGTGAGCGTCCGGGATTGCTCGGGAGCATCATAGCCCACCACGTGGGCAATCAGGCTCTTGCCGAGTGGACGGATCTCGTCCAGCTCCAGGGCCAACGGCCCCGATTCTTCCGGCTGACCGGCACGATCTGCGCGCCGAACCAGAAAATCGCGATACGCGCGGATGTTGTCGCGCGGCTGGGTATAGGAATGCAGCTTCACCCAGCCCTTGACACCATGCGGTGCACCAATCCGTGCAAGACTGATCCACTGCACATCTTGTTCTCGTGCGTCCCGCTCGCTCAATGCACTGCTTCCCGGCCGGTCAGACTGTCACTCAGGCTTCCGTGGTGGCAGTCTTGGACGCTTCCTTGATCAGCTGTGCTACACGCTGGCTGGGCTGCGCGCCCTGGCCTGTCCAGTAGCTCACACGCTCCAGATCGATGCGCAGACGCTCTTCCTGACCACGGGCGATGGGGTTGAAGAAACCCACACGCTCAATAAAACGGCCGTCGCGAGAATTGCGCGAATCCGTCACGGAGATGTGATAGAAGGGCCGCTTTTTGGCGCCACTGCGAGACAGTCGAATTGTGACCATATAACTGTTCCTGATGAATATGTTCGTACGAAAGTTGTCTTTTCGACCTCTATGCGGCCTTTGCTAAACGCTCACAGATAAGAGGACCGGAAAAAGCCGGGCATTTTACGGCAAAAACCCCTGATATGGAAGATGAATTGGCCCTTCCCGACAAAAAAACCAGCCGGACACCAAAACCGGAAGCGAAGCTGCGTCAGCGACCCCGCATTCCGGGGAATCCGCCCCCGCCACCGGTCATGCCACCGAGGCCGCGCATCATCTTCTGCATGCCACCGCCCTTCATCTTCTTCATCATCTTCTGCATCTGCTTGTGCTGCTTGAGCAGGCGGTTCAGATCCTGGATCTGTGTACCCGAACCCTGGGTGATACGGCGCTTGCGCGAGCCATTGAGCAGGTCGGGATTGCTGCGCTCGCGCGGGGTCATGGAGTTGATGATGGCCTCCATCTTGCCGAACTGACTGTCATCGGCCATCTGGGCCGCACCGGGCGGCAAGGCTCCCATCCCCGGCATCTTGTCCATGATGCTGCCGATACCACCCATGCTCTTCATCTGCTGCAGCTGCTCGCGGAAGTCTTCCAGGTCAAAGCCCTTGCCTTTCTTGATCTTACCGGCCAGCTTCTGTGCTTTCTGCCGATCTACCTTCTTCTCGGCCTCCTCGATCAGGGACAGCATATCCCCCATACCCAGAATCCGGGACGCGATCCGGTCCGGGTAGAACGGCTCCAACGCTTCGGTTTTCTCGCCCATGCCGATAAACTTGATGGGCTTGCCAGTGATGTGGCGCACGGAAAGTGCCGCACCACCCCGGGCATCACCATCGGCCTTGGTCAGCACCACGCCGGTCAGCGGCAGCGCATCGGCAAAGGCGCGGGCCGTATTGGCCGCATCCTGACCGGTCATGGCATCAACCACAAACAGGGTCTCGATCGGCTGCAGCACCTTGTGGAGCTGACCGATCTCTTCCATCATGGCCTCGTCAATGGCCAACCGACCGGCCGTATCCACCAACAACACATCAATGAAACGCTTTTTGGCTTCCTTCACCGCCGCCTTGACGATGGCTTCGGGTTTCTGACTGCCATCGCTCGGAAAGAAAGTCACCCCGACCTCGGACGCCAGGGTCTCGAGTTGATCAATGGCTGCCGGGCGATAGACGTCGGCACTGACCACCATCACCGACTTTTTCTGCTCCTTCAGGTGTCGTCCGAGCTTGGCTACCGTGGTGGTCTTACCGGCACCCTGCAGGCCGGCCATGAGCACAATGGCCGGTGGTGTCGTCTTCAGGTCCAGGGCCTCATTGGTGGCCCCCATGACGTTTTCCAGCTCGGCCTGGACAATCTTGATGAAGGCCTGGCCCGGGGTGAGGCTGCGGGACACTTCCTGACCGACGGCGCGTAACTTGACCCGCTCGATGAAGTCCTTTACCACCGGCAGGGCCACATCGGCCTCGAGCAGCGCACGGCGCACTTCACGCAGTGCTTCCTCGATATTGTTCTCGGTCAGGCTGGCCTTGCCACTGATCTTGCGCAGCGCGCCGGAAAGCCGATCCGTCAGATTGTCAAACATTGCTGTTGCCTCTCAAGCACATCCATCACGCGGGTTCCACCGGGGGCCGATACTATACACCATGGCGCCGGATGCCTGAAAGCACCACGAAAAAAGCTTCAACCGTCCGGTGCTTTATGCGACACTCCCGCATCATCCCGTAGCCAGAGTTGTTGCATGAGCCTTACGACCTTTTCG
>PWQG01000136.1 GCA_003556835.1 Gammaproteobacteria bacterium | reverse complement strand
TGAAGTAGCGCAGATACTCCATCTGCGCTTCGAAGTCCTCTTCACCGATGCGCAATAATTGCTGGGCCAGTTCATCCTGCAACTCGGTTTTCTCCGGCGGCTGGTCAATGCCATCAAGCAGCTCGTCAAGCAGCACGGGATACACACTGAGGAAGTCGGCAATAAACGGACTGGCGGTACACAGGCGCACGAACTGTTTCATCGCGCCCGGATTCTCGATCAACAACACCAGGTAGGCCGTGCGACGGGCCACGGCCTCGACCATTTTCATCACGCGCGGCAAACCGACACCGGGCCGCTCTTCCTCGGCCAGGGTGGCAAGCAGCAGAGGCATGAAGCGATTGAAACGTTGTCGGCTTTCCGCAGGCAGGGTCAGGAATTGTCGCTCCCGGCGAAAGTCACAAAGCAATTGCCAGCTCTCCTGTGCCGGCTCAAAGCCCAGGTCTGACAACACTTGCTGCGCCCGCTCGTCATCAAGCTCCTGCTTCCACAGGGCGGGCAATTCACCCTCTTCCACCTCATGGTGCTGCGCTTCATCGTCCTCTTCGCTGCGGATGACATTGGCAAAATGTCGACCGACCTGCTCCCGGTGATGAGCCAGATCGCTTTCCAGATCCGCCCAATCGGAATAACCGGCGGCGATGGCCGTGCGCAATTGTTCTTCTTTCCCGGCTGGCAGGCGCTGGGTCTGCTTGTTGGCAAAGCCCTGCAGCTTGTGCTCCAGATCGCGCAGGAAATCATAGGACTCACGCAACTCGGCAACAACTCCATCAGGCAGATACTCGCCCTGCTCCAGACCCTCCATTGCACGGTACAGCGACGCCGCCTGCAGGCTTCTGTCACGTCCGCCGTGCACCAGCTGCAGTGCCTGCACCACGAACTCGGCCTCACGAATGCCACCCGGCCCCAGCTTGACGTCCCGGTTCATGCCCTTGCGCCGCACCTGCTTGTTGATCTGCTGCTTGAGCGAGCGCAATGCCTCGAAGGCGGAAAAATCCAGGTAACGGCGATAGACAAAGGGTCGCAACCGAGACAGCAGGGAGGCGCCCGCCTCCCGGTCGCCAGCCACCACCCGTGCCTTGATCATGGCATAACGCTCCCAGTCACGGCCCTGTACCTGGTAATAGTTCTCCATTGCATCAAAACTGCATACCAGAGCGCCATCACTGCCGTAGGGCCGCAGCCGCATGTCGACCCGGTACACAAAACCATCGGCCGTCTGCGAATCGAGCACGTCGATCAGTTGTTGGCCCAGGCGCATGAAATACTGTTGATTGTCGAGACTCCGGGCACCCTCCTCCGTCGGCCGGGTTTCGCCGCCCTCGGGAAAGGCAAAGATCAGGTCGATGTCCGAGGAAAGGTTCAGCTCGCCGGCGCCCAGCTTGCCCATGCCGATGACCACCATCTGCTGTGGTTTTCCGCTACGGGCGCCCCTTGGCTCGCCGTGCTCGCGGCAGGCGTGCTCATGCAGCACGGCCAGGGTCTGATCCAGCACGGCCGAGGCCTGGGCCGACACCTCGGCGGCACTCTGGCGCACAGTGCCGATATTGGCGATTTCGCGCCAGATCAGGCGCAGCATCTGTTTCTGCTGGTGGCGCCGGAGGCAATGTTTGAGTGCATCGAGATCCAGTTCCTCCGCCTCACGATGGGGGCGCAGCAGCCGCTCCAGCTCGCCGGCATGATCCTTTTCCTGATCCGGATCCAGTTCGCCCTGCTCCTGCAGTTCCACGATCCACTGCGGATTGCGCAGGCACAGTTCCGCAGCATACTCACTACCCGCCCAGAGGCGACAGAGTGACTGCTCCAGTTCCCGCTCGGCCAAGACAGGTCGCAGACTGTCCAGCACGGCGCCATCGTTTTCATTGAGCCGCTCCTGATACAGACGCAGCACCGGATGCAGGGATTGGGGAAGAAATTCAAAATCCAGTTCTATCAAAACCGTTCCTCTTTATGCTCCGTTTCACGGGCCATGCGCACCGGGTCCGGTGTCACTCTCAGAACTTCCTGCACACTGGTCAGTCCGGCGGCGACCGCGCGGGCACCGGCCAGACGCAGGCAGCGCATACCCTCGCGCATCGCGCTGTCGCGCAGGGCCGGCAGGTCGCCAGTGCCGGTGGCATGGCGCTGCAGGGTCTCTGTGAAAGGCATGATCTCATACAGACCCTGACGTCCGCGATATCCGGTCTGCCTGCATTCCAGGCAGCCTCGACTCTCGGCGATGCTTTCCGGCCGGCGCACCTTCCAGGGCCGGGTCAGGGTCTGCCACTCATCCGTATTGATTTGGGTTGGCGCCCGACACGTCGGACAGAGCAGACGCACCAGGCGCTGCGCCACGACACCCAACACCGTGGCCCGGATCAGATAGGGCGGCAGGCCCAACTCCATCAGGCGAATGATGGCGGACGGGGCATCATTGGTATGCAGGGTGGTCAGCACCAGGTGTCCCGTGAGAGCTGCCTGCATGGCCATCTCCGCCGTCTTCAGATCGCGTATCTCGCCGATCATGATGATATCCGGATCCTGACGCAGCAGGGCTTTCACCCCACCGGCGAAATCCAGGCCGATGGATTCATGCACCTGCATCTGGTTGAAGGCCGGCACCACCATCTCGATGGGATCCTCGATGGTGCAGACATTGACCTCATCGGTCGCCAGATGCTGCAGGGGGGAATAGAGCGTGGTGGTCTTGCCACTGCCCGTGGGTCCGGTGATGATGATGATCCCGTTGTTGTTGGCGGTCAGGTCCTGCCAGCGCTGCAGATCCTCGCCAGCCAGTCCCAGGCTGGTGAAGGGGCGCAGCAACACTTCCGGATCGAAGATCCGCATCACCATTTTTTCACCAAAGGCCGTGGGCAGTGTCGACAGGCG
>PWQG01000286.1 GCA_003556835.1 Gammaproteobacteria bacterium | reverse complement strand
GGGTTGTAACTCACCATGACCGCCTCGCAGTACTCCAGCGCCAGCAGTCCTCCTGCGACGGTCTTGCCGGAAAAGCCGATGGACCGGATCAGTCCGGATTCGCGGCAGCGCTGCAGTGTCTCGATGCAGTCACTCTGCTCGATGATCTGTCGATCATTACCATCAGAGTGCACCATGACCATGTCCAGATAGTCGGTGCGCAGCCGTCTGAGGCTGCGTTCCACGCTGAAGCGGGTATGGGCCGCGCTGAAATCGAATCGGGACGCGCCGTTTTCGAACTCTTCACCGGTTTTGCTGCAGAGTATCCAGTCTTGTCGATTGTCCAGGACCTGCCCCAGGCGCTCTTCGCTGCTGCCATAGGCGGGCGCTGTGTCCAGCAGATTGATACCAAGCTCACGCGCCAGATCGAGCAGGCGGCGCATGCTTGCCGTATCCGGAAGATCAAAACTGCGGGGGTATTTCACCGCCGTATTGCGGCCGAACTTGACCGTGCCCAGCCCCAGGCAGGAAGCCAGCAGTCCGGTCTGACCCAGAGGGCGCCGGGGTAACTTCGGGATTTCCGGTTTCATGGCAGCAGTTCCTCCCAGGGTGCATTGGCGAGCTCCGGGCGGTGTAGCAGACTGTCCAGCACAGTGATGTCACCCTGGGGCTGGCCTGTGCTGAGCTGTCGTCGGGACAGGCAGTCGATCACCTGATCACCCAGGTCGGGACAGAGTGTCAGTTTGCTTGGCCAGCAGGTGATGAGCGGCCCCTGTTCATGGACGTAGGCGCTGTCGGGGCGCCGGCCATCGGTGGTGGCCGGTTCGGCCCGGTCGATGAAGAATGAGGACCATTGCGCGTCGCTGAAATCGATGCCGGGGAACAGCTGCTGCAGCCATGACGCGGCGCGCTGTTGCTGTTCCGCTGGCTCCAGGGCAAGGCCCGATTCGGCCAGTTCGCCACCAAGATACCAGTAGCGTGAGCCGTCAGGAGCCGGATGCGTGCTGATGGTGATCTTCGGGGTCATGCCGAAATCCTCACCGATGCAGTGCAGGAAAGCTTCCGGGAGTTTTCGGCCTTTCACACAGACCATGTGCAGGGGGCGGCGCTGCATGGCGGGCGTTTCCTGGCCCAGTTGCTGCAACAGGGAGGCATTGCCTTCACCGGCACAGAGCAAGAGGGTCGTCGTATCAAGTTGTACCTTGCCGGTTTTGCCGGAGAGCTCGACCTGAATCCTGTTGTGATCGATGCTATGCAGCCGAATGTCCGCGCCGCGAAAGATGGCCCGGCTCTGCAGGCTGCTCAGCCTGCGCAGCAGGTCCGGCGTGTCGACAACAAAATCCTCCAGTTGGTAGAGGCGTCCGGGACGAGCGCTGTCGCGCAGGAAGGCGGGTTGTTCTGTCGGGGCAACCGGGTCGATCCGGCCGCGCAGTGCGCGGCTGCCGAGAAAGGTTTTCAGGCGCGATCGCAGGCTGCCACCGGACCACATGTAATAGTGCGGGGATAGCAGGCGGCAGCCCCGAAGGTCGACGGCATCCTGTCCGGCCAGGGCCTTGCGCCAGCGCGCCGGCATGCCGGCAATGGCGCTGCTGGCCGGGCTGACGCGACCATTGAGGGCATATTTCAGGCCGCCGTGGATGATGCCCTGGGAAGCCAGCGTCTGAGCGCCGCCCAGGGTATCCGCTTCCAGCAGAATGGCCGCATGATCTTCTGCCCGGAGCCGGTTCAGCAGCCAGAGCCCGGCGATACCGCCGCCGATGATAACGATGTCGACTTCCATAACTCTGTTCATGGTGCCTTGCTGTTTGCCTGTGACGGTCAATCCTGTAATCATCTGCGCCGGGCCGCGACATGGTAGCATGCCGCATACTCACCGACAGCGGATGTGCACGGGGATTATTCTTGAACAGAGCGTTTTACAATCTGGCATTCTATCTGGTCATGCCCTTTGTGTTGCTCCGCCTGCTCTGGCTTTCGGTGCGCATGCCGGCCTATGCCCGGCGCTGGGGTGAGCGCTTCGGCTTTGTCGGAACGGCCTTGTCCAGGCAGGAGCACAGCTCCTGGATCTGGCTGCATGCGGTCTCGGTTGGTGAGACCATGGCGGCGGCGCCCCTCATACGACGCCTGCTCAAGCGGCACCCCGAGCATGGCATTCTGGTTACCACAATGACCCCGACCGGATCAGAACTGGTGCGCGAGATGTTTGGTGACCAGGTGGCACATGTGTACGCGCCCTATGATTATTCCGGTGCCATGAAACGTTTTCTGCGGCGGGTCAGGCCGCGCCTGGTCATCCTGATGGAAACCGAGCTCTGGCCCAACCTGGTACACTACAGCAAGCGCCAGGGGGCCACCGTGATTGTTGCCAACGCCCGACTGTCGGAGCGCTCCTTTCGTGGTTACGAAAAGTTTTCCGCCCTGGGCAAACCGATGCTGCAGCAGATCGATGCCATCATTGCCCAGGCGACCAGTGATGCTGAACGTTTCCGTCGTCTTGGCATTGATGAAGAGCGGATCCGTGTCACCGGCAGCCTCAAGATCGAGGCGAGCCTGCCCGATGAACGGGCCTGGCATCGCGAGCGTTTCCTGCACCTGATTGAGGGGCGGCGTGATGTATGGATAGCCGCCAGCACCCGGGACGGTGAAGAAGAAAAAGTGCTGTCTGCCTTCCGTCAGGCGCGCCAGGAATTGCCCGATCTGTTGCTTGTGCTGGTGCCACGGCACCCCGAGCGTTTCGAGCAGGTGGCCCGGCTGTGTGAGAAACAACAAATGCGTATCGTCCGCCGCAGTAGCGGTAAGTCCATAGACGAGCTGACTCCCGTATTCCTGGGAGACAGTATGGGAGAGATGCCTTCCTATTACGGCATGGCCCGGATCGCGTTTGTCGGGGGC
>PWQG01000452.1 GCA_003556835.1 Gammaproteobacteria bacterium | reverse complement strand
GTGCCGGCTGCGCTCGACTTTCATCATCTCGTTGAGCAGCACTTCCAGTGCCTGACTCATGCCGTCAAATCCCTCCTCGGCCAACAGTTCAAAAACCCGCTCCAGCGCGGTATCCTCTACTCGGTAGGTCATCGGTTGATTCCTTTTCGTCTGTGTCGTCGAAAACTCCGACAAAAGGATAAGCCGGTGACCTACTTCGTTTCACGGCCACCGAAATTACAGAACAGATGATGCACTAACCCTCATTTGATGGGCTGAACCCAATTACCGAATCCGCCTAGAGTCTGCGACGAACAACACCGTCGCAGGAGCGACACGCATGCCCCTCTGCAATTGATTTTCTGCCGGCATCAGCATCAGCGCAATTCCAACCGGGTTGTCCATTCCGGCGGTTGCGCGCTGCATCTGTTCGGAAGCTCCGCTCGATAGCGCCTGAACAGCCTCTTCGCGGCCCTCGACAAAAGTATCGCCGGGAATAAAGGTATCTCCGGGAATGAGCACATCCTGCGGAAAGAAAGCGTCATAGGCAAACAGGACTTCATTGGAGAACATCCTGTCCATGGTTGCCATCAGCTCGCGATCGGGTAACGGATATTTCTCTCCGCCAGATTTCCGCAAGGCCAGCCTCTCTTGTTGCGTGATATTCCCGTTGCCGTCGAATCGAACGACGGCCAAGTCTCCGATCGTCACCTTGCCACCACCTGAGCCACGCGAGACGCCTTCGACATTCCCGGCCAGCCAACGCCCAAATTCTGGTGCCGGAATGCCTCGATTTGACGACTGCCGATGCAGTGTGCCATAAGAAGCTTCATTCACCATGAAAGTGAAAGAAACAGTTTCTGCGCTTGCCGCATGGGGCAAAACCGCAAGGGCCACAGCCAGAAGCGGCACGTAGATTAGCTTTTTCATGATTTGACCTCCTGTTGAGCAGCGAGTGATTCCAGAGTTCCTGATTGCTATTACGCAGTTCGATGTCTGACTCGGCCATCGAACCAGTCACGCGAGTTTTTCCGGGCGCGGCGATTGGTTGGGACCCGCCATAGGGGCATCAGAGGACTGAAACAGGAGGTCGGTGCTATGCTCCCCAGCCGGGCAAGCAACGCGTCTGACGTTAACGACAAAACCACACCATGCATAAACTCATCGACCACCCTTGCGTCCAGCACAAGCTGGGCATCATTCGCGATGTCGAGACCGGGCACAAGCGCTTCCGGGAGCTGGCGACCGAGATCACGAAGTTCCTGTGCTACGAGGCGCTGCAGAATATCGAGACACAGGAGATCACGGTCAAGACACCGGTTGGCGAAGCCCGGGGCAGAAAGATTGCGACTGATATCGTGGTTGTGCCCATCCTCAGGGCCGGGGTGGGAATGCTCGACGGCATCCTCGAGTTGGTGCCAACCGCGAGGGTGGGGTTCGTTGGGCTGTTTCGGGATGAAGCCACCAAGCAGCCGAAGACTTATTACGAGCGTTTCCCGCCGCAGATCAGGGGCGGCACCTGCTTCGTCATTGATCCAATGGTCGCAACCGGCGGCTCCACGGTTGCAGCACTGGACTTGCTCAAGGAAAACGGTGCCGAGAATATCGTCGTCATCTGCATTGTCACCTGCCCGGAAGGGCTGACCGAAGTCAACAAAAAGCACCCGGACGTACCCGTCTACACCGCCGCGATCGACGAAAAACTCGATGAGCGCAAATACATCGTGCCCGGTCTGGGCGATGCGGGTGACCGCCTGTTCGGGACGCCGCAATAGTGACAAGGTGGGCGCCCTGCAAGCAAATCGGCCGCTACGGGCTGGTTTTTTTCACCCTGATGTTGTGCACAGCAGCCTGGGCGGATGACGAAGTAGTTGAACCCACGCTCGATCCCGACAGACTGCAGGCCTTCGTCGATGGTGTTGTGACCACGGCCATGGCCGATCACCGCATCCCTGGCGTGGTCGTGGCCGTGGTGCATCAAGGCGAGACCGTTTTGCTGCACGGATACGGCTACGCTCGCGAGCCTGAGGGAGTGCCGGTAGACCCCCGACAAACGCGGTTCAGAGTGGCCTCGATTACAAAGATTTTCAACGCCATTGCCCTGCTTCAGCTGGTCGACGAGGGGCGGGTTGATCTGGACGCGGAGTTCACACGCTACCTGCCCGATATCGAATTCGATCTGCCCTACGGCACGCCGCGCGTGCGTGACCTGCTGACCCACACGGCCGGTTTCGAGGACAGCTACCTCGGTCATTTCTGGGCCGTGGACGAGGATTCCGATCACGCACTGCGCGACTACATTGCGCGCTTCCAGCCCAGCCAGGTGCGCCGGCCGGGCGAGGCGCTGGTGTATTCCAACTACGGCACAGCGGTAATCGGCCTGATCGTCGAGACCGTCTCTGGCCTGCCCTATTCGGAGTTTGTTGAAACCCGCGTGCTGCAGCCGCTGGGGATGGAACGCAGCCTGCTGCGTGACTGGCCGGGTGAAGCCCTGCCCGATCGCCTATCAACGGAGGCCTATCAAGACCTGGCACGCTCGCATGTCTGGTCGGCCGGGCGCTTCTCGCCGCCGGACTGGGCCTGGATGCACGGCGGCATGATGCCGGCCGGCGGACTGCTCAGCACAGCCGAAGACATGGCCCGCTTCATGCGCGCGCAGCTGGCCGACGGCGGTGGGGTGCTGTCGCCGGACGGGCTGGAGCTGCTGCATACACCCAGCATGGCCAACCATCCCGGCGTAGCCGCCAACGCGCTGGGTTTCTGGATCAATGAAGCCTGGGGTTACCCAACGCTTGAACACGGGGGCTCTATCTTCGGCTTTCTGTCCAACCTGGTGCTGGTGCCTGAGCTGGAACTGGGCGTGTTCGTGTCGACCAACGCCCCCAGCGGTCATCGTTTGAGTT